>CALGTD010000092.1 GCA_937901895.1 uncultured Spartobacteria bacterium
GGCGACGACGCCGTTTACGTCGAGACGATTGCCGCGCCGTCCGAGAAGCAGTTCTACATCGACCGGCTCAAGGTCGCGAAGAGCTACGGTTTCAACTTCGTCCGCCACCACAGCCACTTCGTGTCTCCCGAATACTACGAGGCGTGCGACGAGGTCGGCATGTTCGTCTCCCCGGAACTCCCGATCGCCTACCCGCGCTATTACGCCCGATCGAAGGGCAAGCCGCAGGATCTCTATCGTCAGGAATGGACCGGCGCGATTCTCCGCTACCGCAATCATCCTTCGATCTTCAATTGGTGCATGGGCAACGAACTCTGGGAAGGCCCGGATATCGCGCCCGAGTTGTATGCCATCGCCAAAAAGCTCGACCCCTCCCGCCACGTGATCGACTCCGATGGCATCTTCGCTTCCGGCTTCGTCGACGGCTCCAAGGATCGCCCGACCATGGATTATTACACCGCGATGTTCGACATCCTCACCATGCCGCTCGACAACCCCGAGAAGTTCAAGACCGGCGTGCCGCTCAAGCCGATCGTCACGCACGAAGAGGGCAACTTCGTTCATTTCCCCCGCCTTGATTCAATCGAGCTCTACGAAAAAACGCCTTTCAAGCCGTTCTGGCTGACCATCGCGCGCGACAAGATTGCGGCCCAAGGATTGCTCGCCGAGACCCCCAACTGGTCCCTCCAGTCCGAAAAACTCTACTACCTCTGCCACAAATACAACCTCGAGGCGTTGCGCAAAAATCCGCGCATCTCCGGTTACCATTGGTGGCTCCTGCAGCCGTGGTATCCCGGTTCCAACGGTCTGCTCGATGTCCATCGCCGTCCGATCTCCATCACGCCCGAACAGGTGCGACAGATCAACGCGCCGGTCGTTCTTCTCCAGGACGGACTCGGCCTCAACTATCGCGGCGACGATCGCACCCAACTTCAGATCTCTGTCTCCAACTACTCACCCGAGCCATTTGCTCCGGCGCAGCTTTCGTGGCGGCTTACCCGCGCCAGCCAGACGCTTCGTGAAGGCAGCTTCTCCACGCCCGCCGTCGATCAGGGCGCGGTCGCCCCGCTCGGCACCGTCGATTTCGTCCTGCCGAATCCTTCTGCTCCGGAAAAACTCACCGTCACAGTCGCACTCAAGATCGGTGACCGAACCTATACGAATCAATGGGACACCTGGGTGTATCCAAAAAACCCTGCCACCTTGGCGCAGAAGCATCCGCTTTACGTGAGCAACGACCTCCTCGTCGCGCTGGCGGCTTTCAACCCCAAGCCCATCCCGGCGACCGGTCAGCTCCCCTCGCCCGCCGTCTACGTCGCCCGCCAGCCGACCGCCCGTTTGCTCGAGGTCGCGGAGCGCGGCAGCAGCGTCGTGCTCCTCTCGCCCGCCGGCGTGTTTCCCACCGATGTCACCACGTTCAAGTCCGCCTGGTGGCTCGGCGTCTTTCCCGGCGACAACAACGCCGGCACCGTCGTCTACGATTCGCCCATCACCAAGGCGACCGCACCGGATGGCTGGTGCGACGACGGCTGGTTCCACCTTCTTCAAGGTTCGCAGACCGTCATCCTCGACGATCTTCCGGCCCAGCCTGACGTCCTTATCCGTGCTCTGAATACACACAGTGCCCCCACGCCGTTCACGCGCGGTCTGGATTTCGACTACGTCTGGCGCAACAAGTCCCTGCTCTTCGAAACGCGCGTCGGGCAAGGCTCGTGGATTGTGAGCGGCCTCAATTTCGACTCCGCCCTGCGTCACGGCGGCCCGGAGGGCCCGTGGCTCCTCACCCAACTTCTCGCCCGCGCGCAATCGCTGCCCAAACCGAAGAACGCCATTCCGCTCGAAACACTGCGCGCCTTCGTCGAGAACTCTCCCTTTGCGCAGAGCTCCGCCGTCGTGGAGGGTTTTTCGCGGCTCGTGAAGCATTTCGGCGAAAAAGCCACCGGCGTCACTTACCGCGAAAACAAGGGCGAATACCTGCGCATCCGTCAGGAGGAGGCACTCCATGAACTCACGTGGGAAACCGCGCCGGTGCCGGCCGCCGAACGCACCACATTCGTCTTCGCGGGCGGATTCTCGTTTACCGATCCCATTCCCAATGACCTCGGTTTCGGGCTTTCGGTGAACGGCGTGAAGGTGATCAACTTCGACACCACGCGCGAACCGCGCGAATGGAAGAGTGCCGATGGTCGCTACACCCTCCGCTACGTGCCAGCCCTCAACCATCCGTCGTGGTCCGAGACGATGGGGCTGCTCTACCTCTCCGTGCCGGCCGACAACCTCGCTGCCGGTCAGCCCGCGCGGATCCGCATCCATTCGATTGGTCACGACAACGGCCACTGGTTCGCGCTGAATCCCTACCGCGATATCCTCTCGCCAGCTCCTCTTCGATAGCTGCAGATCCATTTGCGAACTCACCAGGCCGCGCTCGCTTCGGGCGCGGCCTTGTTGTGAGCGGATAGTGGCATCGTTTGCGTGATGAGGCGTAGCGGACGTCTTGCCTGGGTTTGTATTCTCCGGCATGCCCCCCAGCCTCGCCCTCGCGCGCATTCCTGCTGCCGTCGCAGCCTGCTTGATCGGTTGCTGCGTTGCCCACGCCAACCTGCTTCGCAACGGCTCTTTCGACACCACCGCCGGAGACAAGCCGGCCTCCTGGCAATCGCCGGCCGGCGCCGGCGTCGATTTCTCCTACGGCGTTTCCGCCGGTCGCACTTCCGGCCACAGCGCTCTTCTGAATGTCCGCGCTTACGACCGCATCGACCGCACCAGCCGCGCTGCGCTCGAGCAACCGGACATCGCGGGACTCACCGGCGACCGCTGGTATCGGCTCTCCGGTTGGCTCCGCGCCGAGGGTCTGCGCAGCGGGCTCGTTCGCGCCCTCCTGGTTGATGATGCCGCCGGCGAAAACGGCGGGCTCTATCTCGAACTCCTTGCGCTCAATGAATGGCGTCCGTTCGAAAAAACGTTCCGTTCGACCCTACGTGAGGGCGCGCGGCCGCGTCTGGAGTTTTTCATCGAGGAGACGGGCACGGTTGCGCTCGACGATCTGCAGCTGATCGAGGTGGAGGAACCGTATCCGGTCTTCACCGACGTCGTGGCCCGCGGAGCTTCGTCCAATCTCGTGCCCAACGCGTCCTTCGAAGGCACCACCGAAAACTGGAGCTCGCTGGGACGCCGCGCCGCCTGGGTCGCCGGTTTGTCCAGCCTCTACGGAGAGCTCGACGCCTCCACGGCTCTGGACGGGCGTCACTCGCTTCGCATTTCGCTCGATCGGGCGCGTTTGCCGAGAAGCCATTTCGATGTCTGGCCGTCGGCCATGGTCCTGCAAGACGCTCCTCTCGCCGCCAACCTCGGATGGTTGCCCGTTCCTCGGGGCAGCGACGTCACCCTCTCCGCCTGGATGCGCGCCGACCGTCCGGACGTGCCCGCCGTGCTCTCGCTTCACTTCTCCGCCCCGGAGAAAGGCGTGGTGCGAAAGGACCAGCGGATTCAGCTCACCACCGACTGGAAGCGCTACTCGTTCACTTGCCCCGCCGAAGCCGCGTATGCGTTTGTCGCCGTCGGACCGGATCTCGGTGGCAGCGAGATCGAAAACGCCACTGTCTGGCTCGATGCCGTGCAACTGGAGGCAGGCTCGCGGCCCTCTGCGTTCGTTCTTCGCGAGTCTCCCGCGGTGCACCTCACCGCACCGCGTTTCGGAAACGTTTTCACTGGTCAGGATCAGCCGCGGCTCCAACTCGCCGTCGGAAACGTCGCGACGGCGCGCGAGTTAAAACTCGAGCTCCGCATCCGCGACTACTTTGATCGCGAGCTGCCGCCGCAAAGCATCGCCGTCACGGTTGCGCCGGACCGGACTGTGTTGCGCGAAGTCGTTCCCGTGCTTCCCGGCAAGGGATACTACTCGATTACGGTTCACGACACCTCCGGCCGCGATCAACCCAACCTTCTCCCACGTCCGCTCGTGTTGGCTTGGATCGATGGCTACACCGCCAAGGACTCCCCCTTCGGCATCAATCACGCGCCGGCCACCGCCGAACTCAGCGAGCAGCTCCGCAAGGCCGGGCTCACCTGGGGTCGCGATTGGTCGATCAACTGGCAACA
>CALGTD010000093.1 GCA_937901895.1 uncultured Spartobacteria bacterium
CGCTGGTTGAGCGTGGCGAAGAAGAGGTTTTGCAGGATGGCCTGGTAGTAAACGGAACTGGTCTCGCTCTCGGGATCGAAGCCTTTGAGGATTTTTTTGAGGTCCTCAACATGGAAGAGCTTTTCCGGGATGAGGCTCTTTTCCTTGAGGAACCAGCAGAAGATGAGACGGGTAAGCAGGCGGATGAGGCCCGTGGCGCGCCGCTTTTCGTCGTCAGGCTCCAAATCGGCTGGAAACTCGACCTGCGGGAGCGCCCAGAAATACCAGTTGGCCAGCTCCCGATAGAATCGTTCGTTGAGAAGCTCGACATTGAAGATTTGCTCCCATGCGGCATGGAGGGTGTCGAAATTGGTGATGGGGAGCTTTTGCGGGTGGACGAGCTTCGAAAGTGCGAGGGATTCGAGGATGTCGAGGTGGCCGCGGTGGGGATTCGCGAGGGAAATGTCGCGGATGAGGGTGGCCTTTTCGAGGACGTCCTTGTTGTCGTCGATCTTGTTCCGGCGTCGGTTGATGACGGCGATGGTGAGCCGGTCCGCATGCTTGAAGAACACCATCACCGGCATGGGAAAGAGGCGATTGATCTGCCGGGCGATGGCGGAGAATTTGCCTCGGGCGTAGTCTCTTCCCTTCAGCTCGATGGCGATGAAGATGTAGGATTTGAGCAGGCCGCGCTGAACAGAATCGTTGGTGAAGAGGCTGGATTCGCGGCTGAGTTCCTCATCAGTGAGCTGGAAGAGGAGGTCGGCGGATTTCCACTCGGAAACAAGGGCTTTGGCTTCGTCAAACGGGTGGCCAGTGGCAAAGTCCGCGAGGAAGTCCTGCGGCTTGGAGCCTGCGCCGACGAGGAACTTGTCGCTCTTGTAGCCAAGCTTGGCGAGGAGCTGGCGGGCGGCGTCCTTGAGTGGGAGGGTCTGGAAATTGGCGAGAGCGGATTTCATGAGGACTTGATGACGAGCCAAGTGACGAGTTCGAGGTCGGTTTTTTCGTGGACTTGCTCCTGCGCATTGGGCAGGACAAAACCGCGCCCAGACTGAAGGCCGGAAGCGGCGCGTTTGCGGAAGGTGACGGCGAGAGAGTCCACCGCTTTTTGTAGCAGGGTATCGTAAGCCTTCATGTCTCTGCCGTGGTTGGTCTCCTGGTCGAAGAGATTGCAGAGCTGGCCGTAGGCTTCTGCTTTGCCGGAGCAAAGGATGCGGTAAATGTCGAGAATCTGTTTCGGGTGCGCGAAGCCGAAGCGGACATTGCCGTCGTCGAGGACGTAAACGAGGAAGTAGGGATGCAGCGGGTTGATGGATTCGCTTGGTGCAGGCTTGGTATCAGGATCGTCACCGCGTTGACCTTCCAGGCGGAGGCAGAAGATGACGCCCGGGCCGATGACCTTGTAGTCGGGATGCGGCGGGACGCAGGTGTAGAGGCCGAAAGGGGCGGCTTCGAGGGCCGCTTTGTTCGCCTCGATGTATTTCAAAAGTTCGAGCCGAAAATCGTCGAGCGTGAACTCCGTGAGAGAGACGCTGTCGCCGAGATCTTCGATATCGAGAACTTCGTCCTTGAGCCGGAGGAGTTGCTTGTCCCGATAGCGGAGGTCGTCGGAAATGATGTCTTCGATTTCCTCGTTCTTGAGCACGTTGTCCTCGAAGGTGGCCGAGAGGTCCACGAGGGCCATGCGGGCTTCGACACGATTCTTGAGGTTGATGTATTTGTTGAGGTCCTCGGTGGGCCAAAAGTTCACGAGATGAACCGACGTATTGACGCTGCCGATACGGTCGATACGCCCGAAGCGCTGGATGATGCGGACGGGATTCCAGTGGATGTCGTAGTTGATGAGGTAGTCGCAATCCTGAAGGTTCTGACCTTCGCTGATGCAGTCCGTGGCGATGAGCAGGTCGATTTCGCCCGATTGTGGCATGGAACGAACCTTGGCCCGCTTCTTTGAGCGTGGGGAGAAATTGGTGAGAATCTGGTCAAAGGCGCTTTCGCCAAAGGTGGTCCGGGTGTCGCCGCCGCCACAGACGAGGGCCATGTGAATGCCGAGTTCGTTGCTGCACCATTCAAGCAGTGACTCGTAGAGGTAAGTGGCGGTGTCGGCGAAGGCCGTGAAGACGAGAACTTTCCGATTCGGCTCTCCGAGCTTGTTCGTCGTGGGTTTCTTAACCTTGGCGGCGATGAGCTTCTTCAATTCCGCGAGCTTGGCGTCGGTCTCGGGGGTGACGTCCTGCGCGGCGTTGTAGAGGATGCGGAGCTGGTCCTTGTCGCGTTTGAGCGCCTTGAGCCAACCGTCGTCGCCATCCAGGCGTAAGTGGTTGAGGCGGAACTTCAGTTTGCCGCCGACCTGCATGGCATCTTCCAGCTCCTCGTCGTGGCCCGGGTCGTCGAGTTCCAACTCCAGTTCTTCGGAGTTGGGGTTTTGCTTCAGCAGCGCCTGGAAGTTTTTGATCTTCCTTTCGAGGTTTTCGATCTTGGCGATGGTGCGCTCCATCGTGATCTCGAAAGACTTCACGGAGCTTTCGAGTCGCTTGAGAAAGTTCACCTTCATCATGCCGATGAGAAAGGTCTCGCGCTGAGCCTGGGTGAACGGAAACGCGCCCTTCTTCTCGTATTCGGCCTTGTGCTCGGGCAACACGAAGCGTGAAGGGTTGAAGAGCGCGAGTTTGTAGCCGGCGATTTCGTCGTTGAGCTTGTCGTAGGATAGGAATCGCCCTCGCAAATCGATCTCGGGGTAGATGGATTCAGGCTTCTCGCGCTTCGGAAAGCCACCAAGCTGCTCGATGGTTGCCTTGTAGTATTTCTGAATGTGCTTCCGCGAGCGGGCGATGGTCAGTTCGTCGAGGAGTTTGAAGAAGGCGGCGTTGAGCTTCTCCAGTAGCTCGCCGGTCTTGCGCTCATGGGATTGCTTTTTTGCCCAGAGGGAAAAGACCTTCTGCGCGGTGGCGAGTGTTTCCTTGAGGCTGCCGACACCGATGGATTCCGCGAAAGCGTCATCGCGGTTCTCAGTCAAAAAGTAGAGCTGGTTGCGGAGGTCTTTAAGGTCGTTGTTGACCGGGGTGGCGGAGAGCAGGAGGACTTTAGTGCGGACGCCGGATTTGATGATGTCGTCCATGAGCCGCTGGTAACGGCTCTTGCGGATGAGGTTCCCTTCCTCGTCCTTCTTGCCGGGGGTGTTGTTGCGGAAATTGTGCGATTCGTCGATGACGACGAGGTCGTAATTGCCCCAGTTGAGCGTCGCGAGGTTGATGTCGCCGGAGTAGCCGGTCTCGCGGCTGAGGTCGGTGTGCGAAACCACGTCGTAGCGGAAGCGGTCATCCACGAATGGGTTGAGCTGGCTGTTGGCTTTGTAAACCGTCCAGTTGTCGCGGAGCTTCTTCGGGCAAAGAACGAGAACACGCTCGTTCTTCAACTCGAAGTATTTCATGACGGCGAGCGCCTCGTAGGTTTTTCCCAAGCCGACGCTGTCGGCGATAATGCACCCGTTGTGTTTGAGGATTTTGTTGATGGCCCCCTTGGCTCCGTCCTTCTGGAACTCGAATAGCGCCTTCCAGATTCCAGTCTCGAAAAGGCTGGTCTTGCCCAAATCCGCATCGGTCTTGCCTGCATCACCAAGGAACTTCTCAAAGATGTGAAAGAGTGTCTTGTAGTAGATGAACTCCGGCGTGTTGTTCTCGTAGAGCTGCTTGAGGTAATTGAGAACGTCCTGCTTCACGTCTTTCACGAGCGCCTCGTTACCCCATAGCTCATCGAACCACTGCTTGAGCTCCTGACGGTCGCGATTGCCGTCCACGATGAGGTTTAGCTCGATGTTGTTGCCCCCATTACCGAGGCCGAGGCCTCGCACGGTGAAATTGGAGCTACCAAGGATGGCGTCTTCCACGCCAGCGGTGGCGACGTGATACATCTTTCCGTGAAGCAGGTTGGATTGCTTGATGGTCTTGATGTCCACCTTGTGCTCAATCCACTCTGCGCACTCCTTGGCGACGCGCTTTTGTTGAAGCTTGTTGGATAGCTCCAAACCAGCGGCGTCGATGATAAAGGCTTTTTTCTCAGTCTTGCTCGGGTCGAGCCGATTCACAAAGGACGGTTCACCGAAGAGGAAGTCGAGGTGTTCGATGCGGTCGAGTTCCTCCTTGAGCGCGTCGTAGGCATAGATCGTGAAGTAGGCGGAGACAATGGAGAGCCTTGAACCACTTTGAATTTTCGCGCGCAGAAAGTCGGCGACGGTTCCCCGTGTGTGGTTGTCGCGCAGGCCGGAATTGTTGGATGGCGTGGACATTTAAGTGAGGGAGAAAATCACAGGGTTTTCGAAATTGAAGCGACGTTTACCACCGTGGGCCTCGATGAAGGCCTCGCTCTGCACGAAGAAGCCGCCGGAGCCCATGGCGGGGTCGTAAA
>CALGTD010000094.1 GCA_937901895.1 uncultured Spartobacteria bacterium
GGCTCAGCAGGCTCAGCAGGCTCAGCAGGCTCAGCAGGCTCAGGCTCAGGCTTCGCGGATGCGTCGGGAGCGGGCGTGGACTCCGCTGTCACCACTTCCACCTCGGATTCCTCTGCGGCCGCGGGTTCGTTTTCCTTCGCGGACTTCCCGGCCTTTTTTCCCTTGCCACTTTCCTTGGGCGCCTTCGGACGACGCGCCGCCTCGAGTCCGCGATTCGCAAAATCAATGACGTGCCCTTCGTGGAGCAGCCAGGAAAGGTCCGCAGCCACCTCCGCCTCCCGCCGGTCCTCCTCGCCTTCGGCGGGAGCGGGCCGCAGCGCGACAAGCGCCTTCCATTGCTCCGCCCTTGGTGTGCGCGGGTGTTCCTCGATATAGGCCAGCATTCCGCTGAGTCCTTCCGACAACGGAGTCGTCGTGCGGTCGAGGAACTTCGGCCGCGCGATCGAAACATAGGTCACATTCTCGTGCGCCTTGAAAATCTGGATGCCACGGCCGGCGAGCTGCTGGCCCAGCACGTGCGCAAGCGGAAGCGGAAATCTCCGCAGCTTCTCCCAGGTCTGGCGGGCCAGCGTATGAATGGCCGGGTTCGACGAGTTCATCGCCGGCGACCCGGGCGCGAGGACCCGCTGACGGATCGGCACGATCCATTTGCGGGCGTGGTTCGCACGGAAATGCGCCTCGACCTCCGCAAACGACTCGAATCGCTCCAGCCCCTCCTCCGCGGGTGCCGGTTCCTCGACCGATTCTGCAGCTGGCTGTTCCTCGACGAATGCTTCGTTGGCCGACTCCTCCACAACCCCACTCTCCGCGGGGGTATCGCTCGAAGCATCCACATCTCCGGGTTCCTGCGCCGCACCGGCATCGACCGGAGCCGGAATCTCCTCCGTCGGTTCGGATGCGGGGAGCTCGACAGCTGTCGATTCCTTGACCGCAGGTGACTCCTGTTGCACGTCGACCGGCTTTTCATCGGGGTCGATCGGATAAAAGACGTCCTTCGTGCTTTGCTCCTCCTTCCACTTCGCGATCGTCTCCTCGTCGCGCACCATGCGGATGCGGCTCTTGAAGACATCGAACGGCATATTCGCAAATCGCTCGGCGTGCAGCCGCACAAGCCGGCTCTGGTAATCGTGGTGATTCGAGGGGCCGAGCACCGTGCCGCTCATGCCGCACACCGCAACGGAGGTGAAAATGCCCTTCGGCGGATCCACCGCGATGCGCTCGCGCCGATAGAATTTTTCGAGATGCCCGGCAAGCGCCTGCGCGATGGCCTCGCGCTCGCTGGTCCACAGGCTCCCGTCGAGCTTGAGCTGGAAAATGGGCGTGGCGTTCTCCGCGACGCGTTTGAACTCGACGAGGTAGCGCTCGGACTTCTCCAGCACGAGCTTCGCGAGGTCGAAGAGCGGATACGCCCTCGCAGTGGTCTTGATCTGTTTGGCAAGGCCGTCGACGCCGTGCCTGTCCGGCACAAAATGCACCTCCCACCCCTTGATCGGCTCGGGCCCACGCGGTTCGCGATCCTCGCTACGGTCGTCGCGTCGGGGACCGCGTCCCTTTCCACGATTGCGGTCGTCCTCCCGGCGTGCCGGACGTCGCCCCCGGTCCTCACGACGGTTGCGAAACTTCCCTCCACGTTCCGGGCGCTCCTCGCGATCGTGCTTTGCGGCAAGCTTCGCGAGGCGCTCGGTCGAATCGTCGCCTTTCGCCCAGGCAGGGCCAAAGCTGAAATTCAAATCGATCGCTGCGGGATCCGGATCGGGATTCATGGGAGGGTCACGCTAGCACGAGACGGCGGAAAATGGGAAAAGGAAGATCAACGATGCCCGAACCTCGATTTCATTCCTCAGACTGGAAGCGCCTGCAGGCTCTTCGGGACCGCTTTCTCTCTGACGCGAGCGACGAATACTGGACTCCGAGGGATCTAGAGCTCTACGACGCCACGTTCGCCCAACGCATCGGCTGGAAATGGGATTCCGCGCTCGCCGCGCTGGGAAACTGGCGACCCGCCTCCTCGCACCTCCTCGACTGGGGATGCGGCACCGGCATCGCCGCCCGCGCCGTTGCGGAGTGGAGCGGCATTCGCTCTGTGACCGTTTACGATCAATCCCGTGCAGCCGCCGCCTTCGCTGCGGAGTCCCTCCGCCGCATGGGCGTCGCGGCCAGTTCGGAGTCCCGTCTTCCCGCGTCCGTTCCTCCCGGCACGCTGCTCGTGATCAGCCACGTGATCGGCGAGCTGGACGATTCCGAGCTGGAGGCTCTGGCGGCGTTTGCCTCGACCGCGGACGAGGTGCTCTGGGTCGAACCCGGATCCCGCGAGATCAGCCGCCGCCTCAGTGCCGCCCGCGAGAGGCTCCGCGCCGCAGGACTTTCATTCATCGCGCCCTGCACGCACCAGTTCCCGTGTCCGATGCTCGCTCCGGAAAACGAGCGCCACTGGTGCCATTTTTTCGCGCCGCCTCCGCCGGAGGTATTTCAATCCGCATTCTGGCGCGAATTTTCCGAGCGGCTTCAGATCGATCTCCGCGCGCTTCCGTTCAGCTTCCTCGCCGCTTCGCGAACCCCGCCGCCCGGGTCCGCGGCGGAGCGCATCGTTGGCCGGCCGCGGGAACGCAAGGCTCACGTGGAACTTCTCTGCTGCGGGAAGGAAGGGCTCCGCGACCGTGTCCTCCAAAAGCGGGAGAATCCGGAGTTGTTCCGCAAGCTCACGAAGAAGGTGGCCCACGGCGCACTCACGTGGCACCCGAAGTAGGCACCGATCCGGATCAGGAGACGGACGCCTGCAACGCCGCGCCGGTTTCGAGCGGCATCGGATCGTCGTGGTCGAGATGCTCCGCGCACACGCCAAAGAATTCATCCCGCGTGCGAACCCGCCGGATCGCATGGAGAAACTCCGCGCCAACTCCATCGCCGAGGAAGTTCGCGTATTTCTTCATCTTCTGCACGAGCTTGATCTCATCGATGTCCGGCGGCGACACCGCATCGTAAAGCGCGTGAACATACGCCAGCACCTCGCGGCCGGTCGGCAGCCAGACGGGCCCGCCGGCCTGCGCCTGCCGGATCTGGGAAAAGATCCACGGATTTCGCACCGCGCCCCGGCCGATCATCACGCCGCGGGCGCCGGTCGTGGCGAGAATGGCCATCGCCGTCGAAGCGGACGACACGTTGCCGTTCGCAAGCACCGGGCAACGCATCGCGCGCGCGGCCTCGGCGATCAGATCGTAGCGCACGCCCTCCCGATACATCTGCAGCACGGTCCGCCCGTGCACCGTGAGCAGGTCGATCGAATGCTTCGCAAAAATCGGCAGCAGCGCGTCGATGGTCCGCTCGTCGTCGAATCCCACGCGCGTCTTGACCGTGAACTTTCCGCGAATCGCGTCGCGCAGCGCGCCCACGATGGCGTCGACCCGCGGCAGGTCGCGCAGCAGTCCGCCGCCGGCGCCCCTCCGATAGACGACGGGCGCAGGGCATCCAAGGTTCAGGTCGATCGCCGCGACGGGATATTGCTCGAGTTCGCGCGCGGTGCGGACGAGTTCGCCGATGTCGTTGCCGATCATCTGCGCAATCGCCGGACGTCCGGTCGGATTGTCGGTGATCGAGGAAAGAATCGCGCGGTTCAACCGCGATGCGGTGTGCACGCGGAAATATTCCGTAAAATAGACGTCCGCCCCGCCATAGGCCGCCATCAACCGCCAGAACGGCAGGTCCGTGACATCCTGCATCGGCGCGAGCGCAAGCACCGGCCCCGGCTGGGCGAACAGAGCGTCGAATTCGGCGGGACAGGCCATCGGGTGACTCTACGCGGATTTCGTCCGCGGCGCGAGGCGGGCATTGCGCCCGTCGAAAACGCGCGCGGAAACTCAAATCCGCTTGCGCACGCGGACGGAGGCTCTACGGATGTTTCCGCGGATTCCCACGAAAAGGACTGATCATGCAGCCAACCACCGATAAATTCCCGGTCGTTCTCACAATGGCCGGCGCGCTGTCCGCGCAGGCGCTTGGCCAGATCCCGCCTCCCCCGCTTACGGATGTGGAGCCCGGGCTCGAACGCGCCGTGCGCTGGGTCTGGAAGGTTGAACCCTCCCCGGAACGCGACTGGGGTCTCGAACTCCCCGCCTTTGCCCCGCCGGCCGCGGATCCGCAATCCCCGGCGCCCGGCCCCTCCCCCCGCCTCCCGACCGGCCGGCCCACCACCTACATCGTGCAGCGCGGCGATGCGCTGGCGAAGATCAGTCGCCGGTTTGGCATCACCGTGGATCAACTCAAACGGGCCAACGGCCTGACGAGCGACATCATTCGCGTCGGGGACGAGTTGCGCATCCCGTCGCCCGAGGAGATCGCGGCCATGACCCCCGCCACCCCGACTCCGCGGCCCGCCCGGCCGCAGGCGCCCGTTCGTCCCGAGGAAGGTTCGCCCGAGGCGCAGGCTCTCGACACGCTCACGCTCCAGGTGTTTCTCGACCGGTCGCTGTTCTCCGCCGGACCGATCGATGGCGAGCCGTCGCCGCGTTTCCAGCAGCTCGTGCAGCTTTACCTCGATTCCCACGCGGACACGCCGGATGCCGACACACTCCTCGCAAAGGCACGGGCCGCGGTCCGGCAGCCGACCACGACCTACAAACTCCGGCTCGAGGACTTCCGCTTCATCGCACCGCCAAAGGCGGCGATCCAATCCGCGGCCAGGGCGACGCCCACTCCGAAGAAGCGCAGCGGGGCGGCACCCACGCCGGCTCCGACGCCGAAGCCGACCTACGAGGATCTCACGACCACGCAGATGCTCGCCTATCGCAGCCCGTGGGAATTCGTCGCCGAGCGCTACCACTGCAGCGAGGCCTACCTCCGGAAGCTCAACCCGACGATCACGGGATTCCCCGGCCCGGGCACGGAATTCCGGGTGCCGGCGGTGGTTCCATTCGAGATCGAGAAAGCGTTCGCGGGACCGATCCAGCCTCGTGGCGGCGAAGGCCCAAATCCAATGAGCGCCGCCATCGTCGACCGCACCCGGCTCGAGATCCGGCGTGGCGATCAACTCCTCGCGGTGATGCCGGTCTCGATCGCGCGACCGGGCCTGCGCGGACGCGACACATGGGTCGTTCAGAATGCGATCCCCCGACCGCGTCTCACGAGCCGCAAGGAATCCCGCTCCCCGGCGCCGACGCCCACGCGAATCTACGGCCGGGAGAACCCCAACGCGCCAAAGCCCACGCCCACGCCGGTCCCGCCGTTGCAGGTGCTCGCCGCCGGACCGAACAACCCCGTCGGGCTGGTCTGGATCGATCTCGCGCGTCCCGGCGACGAAGAGCCGCTCCCCTACGGCCTGCACGGCACGAGCATCCCTGAGGAAATGGCCTCGCACGAAAGCCTTGGCGGCATTCGCATGGCAAACTGGGACATCCTCCGTGCCGTCCGTCTCCTTCCGCCCTCGACTCCGATCGAGTGGAAGCAAAGTCCGCCTCCGCGTGCCGTCGCACCGGCGATGTGACCGGATTGCCGTTGCAAATTTCTGGCCGGTCCGTCATTCAGAGGCAAACCATCACGATCCCATGAACCACAAAGCATCCGCAGTTTGGAAAGGCTCCCTCAAGGAGGGCAGCGGAACCCTGTCCACCGGCTCCGGCGCACTCGTTGAGAAGCCCTATTCGTTCAAGACCCGCTTCGAAGGCGAGCAGGGCACGAACCCCGAGGAACTCATCGCCGCCGCCCACGCGGGATGTTTCTCGATGGCGTTTTCGATGATCCTCGGCATGGCCGGTCTCACGCCCGACAGCATCGAAACGACGGCCACCGTCACTCTCGAGCAGAAGGACGGCGGATTCGCCGTGACGAAGAGCCATCTCGACGTCGTCGCGAAGATCCCCGGCGCGACGGAGGAGCAATTCCAGGAAGCCGCAGGCGCCGCCAAGGCAAACTGCCCGATCTCGAAGCTCCTCAACGCCGAGATCACGATGGACGCGAAGCTCGCGTAAACCACCGCCGGCACCATTCTCAAAGGGCGCATTCCTTCGGGGAGTGCGCCCTTTCCTTTTACGGCAGCACCGGTGCGAGCCCGGAAGCCGGTTTCACCTCGAACGGCATGAATCGCTCCCTCAGCCGGCCGCCGATCGTCGCCTCCACGCGCATGGATTGCTCCCCGTATTCCACGGCGTGGACCACCCCTTCCCGGTGCAGGCATGCGAGCAGGTCCGTGCGATCCAGCGGCAGCCGCAGCGTGACGTCGGAGAGTTCACTTCCGGTCAATCCGGCGATGCGATCGACCAGTTCCGGGATGCCCTCTCCGGTGTGCACGGAGACGAAGGCCGCCTCCGGAAAATGCAGGCGCAGCACGGCCTTTGCCGCGGGGTCTTCGACGCGATCCATCTTGTTGAACACGACGATCGTCTTCTTGTCGGTCGCACCGAGGTCGGAGAGCACCTTCATCGTCGTGTTGTGAAACTCCATGACCCGCGGGTGCGACGCATCGAGCACGTGAATCAGAAAATCCGCAAACGCCGCCTCCTCGAGCGTCGCGTTGAACGACTCGACAAGTTCGTGCGGAAGCTTGCGCACAAATCCCACCGTGTCGGTGAGCAGGAGCGGCTGCTTGTTCGGGAGCGCGATCTTGCGTGTCGTCGTGTCGAGCGTGGCGAAGAGCTTGTTCTCGACGAGCACGTCCGCGCCCGTGAGCCGGCGCAGGAGCGATGACTTGCCGGCGTTCGTGTAGCCGACGATCGCGGCGTTGGGCACGGGCGTGCGCTTGCGATCCTTTCGCTGGGTCGCGCGGGCGCGCCGCACCTGCTCGAGCTCGTTGCGTAAACGGTCCATCTGGCCGCGGATCTTGCGCCGGTCCTGCTCGAGCTGGCTTTCGCCTTCGCCCTTCGCACCGATGCCACCGCCCTGCTTGCCGAGGTGCCCCCACGCGCGGGTCAGTCGCGGCAGCGAGTATTCCATTCGCGCGAGATCCACCTGCAGCCGCGCCTCTCGCGTCTGCGCGCGCATGCCAAAGATGTCGAGAATCACCTCCGCCCGATCGATCACGGTGACCTTCGAGAGTTCCTCCCAGTTTCGCTGCTGCGCCGGGGTTAGCTCGTTGTCGAAGATGATGACGTCGCAGTTGTTTGCCTTCAGTCGCTCGCAAAGCTCCTCCGCCTTGCCCGAGCCAAGGAAATACCGCGCCTGCGGTTCGCGGATGTGAACCAGTGCGCGATCGACCACGGGAATGCCCAGCGTGCGGACCAGCTCGCCCAGCTCGTTGAGTAGATCCTCCGCATCGGCCTTCTCCGCCGGGTCGACATAGGCACCGACCAGCAGCGCCCGCTCGACCATCTTGTCCCGCGGCTTGATTTCAAACATGGACCGGCAACGTAGCAGATCGCGCGGGCCGCTCCATCGGAGTTTTTTCCACCAGTGGCGCGATTTTTTCTGTGAGGGATGTCCATTTCCACCCACGCCGCACGTCACATCCACGACATCCAGACCATCGCCTGCGCGTCTTGATTCGCCAGGCAATTGACGCTTCAACCACCTTTGACCAACATTCCGCCCATGAAAATCGCAGCCGCCATCGCCGGAGCCCTTCTCGGACTGCTGTTCATCTTCTCCTCCGTCGTCGTCCTTTTCGGACTGGCAGACGTCCCGCCGCCGCCCGAAGGCACGCCCGCCGCTCACTTCATGGCCGCGTTCGCGCCCACCGGCTACATGACCTTCGTCAAGGTGCTGGAATTGGTCGGCGGCATCCTTGTAGCCATTCCGGTCACGCGCAACCTCGGCCTGCTCGTTCTCGGCCCGATCATCGTGAACATCTTCGCCTTCCATGCCTTTGTCATGGCCGGGGAGGGATTGTTCAACCCGATGATCGTCTTCATCGTTCTGGCCTCGTTGTTCCTGCTTTGGGTCGAACGAAAGGCCTTTCTCGGTCTGGTCCGCCGGTAGCGAGGTTCACACACCCCCCGCGCGCCGGACAACCCGCCCGCGCCAGTCTCTTCTTGCGCATCCACTCCGATTGCTCCGATGTCGGAAGGACCACCTCCCTACAATAAGGAGGCAACATTTGGATTGACTCTCGTGCAGCCGATTGCAATAGCGTCCCGCTCATGTTTCGGCAGCAATCATTCCGTGCCATCTATTTCCTGCTCCTTACCGTCTTTCTGCGCACGCCCGCCCTCGCGGTTACCGAATACGTGGGGCCGGACAACGGAAACTGGTTCACCCCGGAAAACTGACGGACGGGGTGCCCGATGAGAATGCCGAGGCGTTGATTGCCAATGGCAATACGGTGTTCATCTCGTCCGACACCGCCTCCAGCCAATACGTCGTGCTGGACAACGGCAGCGGTGTATCGGTTTCCGGCACTCTGCTGCAGGCAAGCGGCATCACCGTTGGAAACACCACCAGCGGGACGCTCTCGCTGAGCAATGGCGCCATCGTGGCGACCGATTCGCTCCATGTGGCCGTGTCTACCGGCCATTCCGCCACGGTCGACATCGATGGATCCGCCCTCACCAGCTTTACGAACACCTTCGCCTCCGGTAGCGGCTCGAGCGCCACGCTCACCGTCCGCAATGGAGGCCAATACGACGCTCTCGAGTGGCTTCGTCTGGGTGAATACGACGGCGACGCGACCGCCACGGTCACAGGCACCGGTTCAAAGGTGACCGCTCTGGAGCTCACTCTGGGCTATTATGGGAAAGGATCACTGACCGTGTCCGACGGGGGAAAGGTGGAAGCCTCTTATGTCTCCGTGGGAAGCGGGACCGACTCCGAGGGCTCACTCACTGTCACGGGATCGGGTTCCGAAATGCTCGTGACCCACGACGAGTTCGCCATCGGCTCCTACACCGACGACACCGACTACGCGGTCGGCACCGTCACGATCGCCAACGGCGGGACGCTGTCGGTCATCGCCTCCAATGAGGAAACCGGTGCCGTCGAAGTGCTTCCCAAAAGCACGCTGAAAATCGGGAACGGCCGCACCGCGGGCAATTTGCAGGCGGACTCGGTCAATCTCGGCGGGGATCTCGTCTTCGATCACGCCGGCGATGTCGTCTTCAACACCCCCATCCACGACTCCAGCTGGGTATCCGGGGCCACCGGCACCATCATCAAGCAAGGCGGCGGCAGGCTCACCCTTTCTGCGAACAGCGAATTCTTCACCGGCAACATCGACGTCAGGGAAGGCACCCTCGCCGTGAACGCAAACATGACCCACACCGACGCCACCGTCCGCGGCACCGGCATCCTCGGCGGCGAGGCCATCCTCGCCGATCTCGACGTCATCGATGGCGGCACCGTCTCCCCCGGCGACGGCATCGGCACCATTCTCGTGGACGTTGCCTTCCTGGATGAAGGCGGCGTCTACCTCTGGGAAATCTCCAGCGCGATCGGCGATGCGGGCACGGATTGGGATCTACTCGACGCCTACGAGTATCTCTTCGTCGGCGGCACCTCCGACAATCCCTTCACGATCGAGATCGTGTCCGACGCCGTCGCCGGCTTCGATCCCACGCAGACCTACAGCTGGATGATTGTCCAGTCCGGCGCCGTCCCCGTGAATTTCGACGAGGAGGTCTTCACGATCAACGCCAGCGGCTTCGTCCCCGCGCCATACTCGAACCGATTTTCCCTCAGCCTCAACGGCACCGACGTTTACCTCACCTATTCCCCGGTGCCGGAACCCGCCGAGTGGGGCATCCTCGGCGCGGTCGGCATGCTTGCCATCGCCCTCCGCCGCCGTCGTGGGCGGTAGGTCCTACTTCATCTGCTCCAGCGCGCGGGTCGCGAGCTTGCGCGCGCCGGGCTGGTTGAACCGCGGCCCCGCCGCGGCGTTGAAATCGGCCATCGCCTCCTCGCGCCGCCCGAGCGCGAGGTTCGCACAGCCGCGGTTGTAGAGGATGTAGGCATCGTCGGGATCGAGCTTCATCGCCGCTTCGTATTCGCCCAGCGCCTCCTCCGCGCGGCCCAGCACGAGGAGCGCGTCGCCCCGCCGGTTGCGGGCGCTGGCAGCAAGCTTCTTCGCATCCGGGTGATCGGCAGGCAGGAGTCCGGGCAGTGCGTCCCGCACGCGTTCGCAGGTGGCGGCCGCCTTCACGACTTTGGGCGAGGGAGCCGGCGAGGCCTTCAAATCCTCCTTCACTCCGTCAAGCAGAGCCGCGAGCGGTGCGGCGGCGTAGTCGCCCGGCCCCCGCCCGGCGGCGACGCGTTCCAGCACGGCGATGCAATTCTCCGCATCGCCGGCTGCGGCAAAGGTCGAGGCATCGGACAGCAGCTCCTCCTCCGACCGGTCCCCGGCGGGCTCCACCACCGGCTGCGCGGGCTCGACCGGCAACGCGACGCGCACCGGCTTCTCGCCCGCGAGATAAATGTCCTCGCCGACAAGTCGCGAATACTCCGCCGGGAGCTGTCCACCGTCGGACCGCCGCAGCACACCCTCGCGCGTGCGCTTGAACACCTGCTCGATCGTCAGCCCGGGCGACGTCATGTGCTTGAGCAACTCCTCGGTGTAGAGCCCGTTCGCGCCGTCGCCGTCGAAAGCCACCCGCCCCGCGTCGGTGGCAAAGGCGATGAGCGATCCCGCCGGCGGCGTCATTTCCGACAGCCCGCCCTTCGTCGATAGGTCCCGCGTGCGTCCGCCATTGGGCAGCCGCACAGTGCGGCACGCGTCGAGGATCACGATCGTGCACTGCGCGCCGGCGGAACTCATGTCAGCCACGGCCTGCTCGGCGTTGAACAGGCGCGTCTCGGCGAGCATCCGCAGCGTGACGTCGTCCGCCCCGTCGGGCGAAAAGCCGGACTTGATCGGCACCAGGTAGTTCGCGCCATCGATCGAGAGTCCGTGCCCCGCGTAGAAGAACAACCCGACCTCCGCGCCCGGCAAGGTGCGCCGGAACTCGTCCATCGCCGCGAGCAGCTGGTCGCGATTCAGGTTCGTCCGCTCGATCACGGTGAACCCCAGCCCGCGCAACGTCCGCGCCACCGCCTTCGCGTCGTTCGCCGCATTGCGCAGCGGGCCGACCGCCGGCTCGTAGCGCTGGTTGCCCACGACGAGGGCGGTGCGCTCCCCCGCGGCGAATCCGCACGCGCAGCAGGCGAGAAAAAGCAGGCAACAAGCGGCTCCGCGGGCGGTCATGCAGCGCAGGTTCATAGCACATTTTCCGAAGACGCACAGCACGGCACGAAACGACTTTTCATCCCGCGCGCGCTCGCGCAGCCTCCCGGACGATGCGAGCCCTTCTTCTCTGCGGTGTCGTGCTCGCGGGTTGCGCGACGGTGAAGCCTCCGGAGCCCGCCGCGTGGCTCCCCGGTGCGGCCGATGCGCCGTCGCAGGTCACGCCGTCCGAAGCGCTCGCGATCGCG
>CALGTD010000095.1 GCA_937901895.1 uncultured Spartobacteria bacterium
CCATGTTGTAGCCGCAGAACGGCAGCATCGCCATGGGGTCGCGCCGCACCTGGCCGATCGTGCCCGCGGCGGCGGCGGTCATTTCGCTGCCGACCGTGGCGCCGAGATAGACGCCGTGGATCCAGTTGAAGGCCTGGAAGATGAGCGGGATCGTGTTGGGGCGGCGTCCGCCGAAGACCATGGCGCTGACCTTGACTCCGGCGGGATTTTCCCACTCGGGATCGATGATCGGGCAGTTCTTCGCGGGAGCGGTGAAGCGGCTGTTCGGATGCGAGGAGAGGACGGGCTTTCCGTTCTCGTCCTTGCGACCGGGCGTCCAGTCGTTGCCGAGCCAGTCGATGAGATGCGCGGGCGGCTCCTTGGTCATTCCCTCCCACCACACGTCGCCGTCGTCAGTGAGCGCGACGTTGGTGAAGATCGTGTCGCGCTTGATGGAATCCATCGCCATCGGGTTGCTGTCGTAGCTCGTGCCGGGGGCAACGCCGAAGAAGCCGGCCTCGGGATTGATGGCGCGCAGGTCGCCTTCAGGTCCGGGCTTGATCCACGCGATGTCGTCGCCGACGCAGGAGACCTCCCAGCCCTCGTCCTTGAGGTGCTTCGGCGGGATGAGCATCGCGAAGTTCGTCTTGCCGCAGGCACTAGGGAAGGCGGCGGTGACATAGGTCTTGTTTCCCGACGGATCCTTCACGCCGAGGATGAGCATGTGCTCGGCCATCCAGCCCTCGTCGCGACCCATCACGCTCGCGATGCGCAGCGCGAAGCACTTCTTGCCGAGCAGGGCGTTGCCGCCGTAGCCCGAACCATAGCTCATGATGAGGCGCTCCTCGGGGAAGTGCGTGATGTAGGTGTTTTCGGGATTGCAGGGCCACGCGACATCCGGACGCGGCTTGCCATCGACCACGAGCGGATAGCCGACCGAGTGGAGGCACTTCACGAAGAAGCCGTCGGCGCCGATCTGCTCGAGCACTGCGGTGCCCATGCGCGTCATGATGCGCATGTTGGCGACGACGTAGGGACTGTCGCTGATCTCCACTCCGTATTGCGCGATCGGAGAGCCGATGGGGCCCATGCAGAACGGGATGACGTAGAGCGTTCGCCCGCGCATGCAGCCGCTGAAGAGCTCGTTGAGCCGGGCCTTCATCCGCTCGGGATGTTCCCAGTTGTTTGTCGGGCCGGCGTCCTTTTCGCTCACCGAGCAGATGAACGTGCGCTGCTCGACGCGGGCGACGTCCCGTTTGTCGGAACGAACGAGGATGCTGTTCGGGCGTTTCTCGGGGTTAAGCCACACGCCCGCGCCGCTGTCGACGATGAGCTGGCGCATGCGCCGATCCTCCTCCTCGGAGCCGTCGCAGAGGTAAACATCATCAGGGTCGGTGAGGGCGGCGATCTTCTCGACCCACGACTGGATGTGGGGATTCGCCGGGCAGAGGTTGCGGCACTTTTCGAGGACGGGGGAAGATTCGTTCATGTAAAGGAAGCGTTCGCGCGATTGTTCCGGATTCACCGAATGGCATCAAGGATTCGCGATGAGGATCCGGGGACATAGCGCTTGTGAGCCGGCACGGTCGTGCTTACCTTCGAACCAGCATGATCGCCGGTCGCCACTCCGAGGATTATCAGCCGATTACCTGGCTGGGACGGGTGCCCGTCTATGCGACGACACTGCTGGTCATCGCATACGTGGTGGCGATGACGGTCGGTGCGGTGCTGGAGGGCTCGGGAATGCGCGATGCGCTCGGTGATTTCCGTTTCAGCACGATCGGCGTCCTGCGCAACTACCAGGTCTGGCAGATCGCGACCTACCCCTTCGTCAACTCACCTGACATCTGGTTCGCCATTCAGATGTATCTGCTGTTCGTCTTCGGGCGGCAGGTGGAGTCCTTCATCGGCCGGCGCTCCTTCCTGTGGCTCTACGCGGCGCTGGTGCTCGCGCCGCCCGTCGTGCTCACGCTGCTCGACGCGGTGCATCTGCTGCCGGGGCCGCAGATGCTCGTGGGAAGCTACGAGTTGAATTTCGCAATCTTCATTGCGTTTGCCGTGATCTATCCCAGCGCGCAGATCCTTTTCACGCTGCAGGCAAAATGGGTGGCCATCGTGCTGCTGGGGATTTTTTCGCTGCGCTATTACCAGGCGCAGATGTGGGTGGAACTCGGCGTGCTCTGGCTCGAGTGCGCATGTGTGGTGACCATGCTCGGCTTCAGCGGAGTGGCCAACGCCTCGATCGAGCGATGGCTGCCCGAGCGGAGGGAGCGACCGGTCCGCGTGCGCAGGCAACGCGAGCCTGTGCGCAAGCCGAAGCCGAAGAACGAGGATCTGCACGAGTCGATCGATCCGCTGCTCGAAAAGATTTCCCGCCATGGGATCGGCAGCCTCACCCGGGCCGAGCGTGAGAAGCTCGAGAACGCGCGCGCCGCGCTTATCGAACAGGAGAAGCAGTCGCATTGATGGACGGTTCAGCGGATTCAGCCGGAACGGAGGGACGGGAGCGGCCGATGCCGGCGCCGAGTCTGAAGGACGCGTGCTACGTCAACGCGATGATCCATTTCTACCGGGGTGAGCTCTCCCGGATCATGGTCTGGCGCCAGCGTCTGGATGTGACGACGACGTGGGCGATCACGAGTTCCACGACGGTCATCACCGTGGCGTATTCGTTCCGGGACATCCCGCACATCATCTTCTTTTTCGATCTCGCGCTCGTCTGGATCATGCTGTGGATCGAGGCCAGACGGTATCGATTCTACGATGCGTTTCGCGGCAGGGTGCGCATGCTGGAATCGCATTTTCTCGTGCCAATGATCTCGCAGAGCGACCGGTTGCTCGACGGGGAATGGCGGCGTCTCGTGTGCGAAGACCTGATTCTGCCCTCGTTCAAGATCACGAAGCTGGAGGCGATCGGCCGCCGGTTGCAGCGCAACTACGCGTTCATCTTCGCGGTGATCATGCTGGCGTGGCTGGGAAAGATCTTCATCCACGCCGATCCGCCGATTGATGATCTGGGCTCGTTCTACCGGGCGTTCGCCGCGGGGCATCTGCCGGCGTGGCTGAACGCATCGATCTTCTTCGGCACGATTGGTGTCGTGACGGCGATCATTGTTTACGTGACGGGTCGCACATCGGACGAGATTTCCGAGTTCGGCGCCGAGCACACGTCCCTGTGGCGGATATGAGCGAACCCATCGTGCGACTTCGGGAAATTGTGGCGCGTCTTCGGGCGCCGGATGGCTGCCCGTGGGATCGCGAGCAAACGCACTCGAGCCTGCGCACTGCATTGCTCGAGGAAACCTACGAGCTGATCGAGGCGATCGATCGTGCGGACGACACGAACCTGCGCGAGGAACTCGGGGACCTGCTGCTGCATGTGGTGATGCATGCGCAGATGGCGAGCGAACGCGGGGCGTTTGCCTTCGACGAGGTGGCCACGGAAATTTGCGAGAAACTCATCCGGAGGCATCCGCACGTCTTCGGCGACGTCGCGGCGGAAAATTCCGCGGAAGTTCTGAGGCAGTGGGAGCAGATCAAGCGCGCCGAAAAAGGGGATCGCAAATCGCTCCTCGACGGACTGCCCCGCGCGCAACCGGCGCTCATGCGCGCGCAGGCGGCGCAGAAGAAGGCGGCTCGTGTCGGCTTCGACTGGAGCGACGCGGCCGGAGTGATTGCAAAGCTCGAGGAGGAGATCGCCGAATTGAAGGGGGCGATTGCAAGTGGCAATGATGCCGGCGTGGCGGAGGAGATGGGAGACCTGCTGTTTTCCGTCGTCAATCTGGTGCGCAAACTCGGACTCGACGCGGAGATGGAACTCGGCGCGGCAACCGACAAGTTCATCCGCCGGTTCCAGTCCGTCGAACGTGCGGCGGCGGCGGACGGCCGGCGTGTCGAGGAATGCAGCGTCGACGAGCTGAATGCATTTTGGGAGGCCGCGAAGGCCGGGGTGGCGTGAGCTTTGTCGTGCTGAATCCCGGAGGGCGCGATCCGGACCAGAGTTTCGCCCCAGGCGCCCCGGAGGGTGGGCATCCGCCGGTGAATTACCACGGTTATGCCGCGTGCATGGGCGGGATGTTTCTGCGGGATGTATCCAGGGTGCCCGCCGGGACGAAACTCGCGCTCGTGCTTCTTCGAAAGCGAAACCTCCGGAAAGTGCTGGCCGCGATCGATCGATTGCGGGCGTCGGGAGTGAAGACGCTCGTTTCGTTCAAGGAATCCGGTGCGCACCAGGTTGCGGATTTTCTGAATGATTTCGGCCGCAGCATGCTTTTCCGTCGGATCTGCAAGAGCGCGGACGGTTATCTCGCCAGCACGCCGGCGCTCGTGTCGCTCTACGAGGGGGCGGGTTGCGGGCGCGGAATCTTTCTGCCCACGCCGTATCCGCTCGAGGGTGGGACGTGGGACCTCGGCATTCCGCTCGAAAAACGGATGGGCATTTTTGTCGGCACGCGGGAGTTCGAGGTTCCTTCGAGAAATCACTGGCATGCCGTCGCGCTGGCAAACCAGCTGTCGCTCGAGTTGCAGGTTCCCGCCGCGGTGATGAATACCGCGGGCCGTCGTGGTCTGATGCTGCTCACCGAGATCCGTGACGACAATCCGTTCCTGCAGATCATCGTCGGGCCGCTTGCCTACCGGGATTATCTGCGACTGATGGCATCACACCGGTGCGTGCTTCAGCTCGATTCCAGCGCAGTGCCGGGACAGGTTGCCGGTGATGCGCTGCTGTGCCGGATGCCATGTGTCGGGGGCAACGGCGCGGTGGAGAGCATCGCGTTTCCGGAATTGGCGGGATGCGACCCGGCGACGGCGGCCGGACACGTGCGCCGGTTGATGACCGACGACAACGCATGGCACTCCGCGGTGGAGCGCTCCCAGGCGGTTGCGGCGGAACGTCTGGGTTTTGCCGCGGTCCGTGCGGAACTTGAAAAATGGATCCGCGCATGAGCCACACGCACACGCATTCCCATGCCCCACCGGCTGCGGATCACAGCCGCGCCTTTGCGATTGGCATTGTCCTGAACCTCGGATTCGTCGCCGTCGAGGCGGTGATGGGCTTCGTGTCCGGTTCTCTTGCTCTGGTCTCGGACGCGGGTCACAACCTCAGCGATGTGCTTGGGCTCGTGCTGGCATGGGTGGCGGCGATTCTTGCGAAGCGCCCGGCGTCGCAGCGATTCACCTACGGCCTCAAGCGCTCCACCATTCTTGCCGCACTGGGGAATGCGCTGCTCCTTCTCGTCGGTGTCGGGGCAATCGCCTACGAGGCGGTGCACCGAGTTTCCAATCCGGCTCCGGTCGAGGGCGGTGTGGTGGCCTGGGTTGCGGGTGCGGGAATTTTGATCAACGGCTTCACCGCCTGGCTTTTCATGGCCGGCCGGAAGGAGGATTTGAACGTCCGCGGTGCCTTCCTGCACATGGCAGCGGATGCGGCGGTGTCCCTTGGCGTGATGATTTCCGGACTCGTGATCCTTTACACGGGATGGCTGCTGGTCGATCCGATCGTGAGTTTGGTGATCGTGGTCGCGATCCTGTGGGGAACCTGGGACCTGTTCAGGGAATCGCTCGGACTTTCCCTTGATGCCGTGCCGTCCGGTGTCGATCCCAAGCGGGTGCGGGAGTTTCTTGCCGGCATGAACGGGGTGGAGGATGTGCATCACCTGCACATCTGGGGTCTCAGCACGACGGAGACTGCGATAACGGTCCATGTGGTGCGTTCGCAGGCTGCGGACCCGGACGAACTCCTCGACGAAATTCGAGAGGAATTGCACGAGCATTTCGGCATCGCGCACCCGACGATCCAGATCGAGAGCCGGCGTCGCAGTGGCTGCGACGACTAGACTGCGGGCCCGGATTCTCCGCGCAGGGCGAGCACCCTGCGAATGACGTCGTCGATGAGGTTGCTCGGGCAGGAGGCTCCGGCCGTGATGCCGATCGTGACGGCCGGATTCTGCGGGAGCCAGCCGCTCGAGCGCTTTTCCTGCTTCGTGTGGATGTCGTAGTGGGAAACCTCCGATTCGGAGAGCAGGCAGGATGCGTTGCGAATGAACCAGGTCGGAACGGACTTTTCGCCAATCTCGGCGAGGTGGGTGGTGTTGGAACTGTTGTATCCGCCGACAACGAGCAGGAGGTCCAGAGGACCGGCCAGCATTTCGAAGAGCGCGTCCTGGCGTTCCTGCGTGGCGCCGCAGATCGTGTCGAAGAAGCGGAAATTTGTTGTGTCGCCGCCGTCGCGCGCGGTGATCGCTTCCCGAATCCGACGCTGCACCTCCTCGGTCTCGCTGCGGAGCATGGTGGTCTGGTTTGCGACGCCCACCCTGCGGAGGTGGACATCCGGATCGAAGCCGGGCGAGCATGCGTGTCCGAACTCCCTCAGGAACTCATCGCGGTCGCCTCCGTTGCGAATGTAGTTCGCAACGCGATCGGTCTCCTCGAGATCGAGCACAACCAGATAATGCCCCGTGCCGTCGCCCAAAGCCCGCGAGGCGGTCGCGCGGGTCTCCTCGTGCGAGGCCTTTCCGTGGATGATGGACGTGACCTGCTCGCGGGCGTTCTGACGAACGCGCTTCCAAACGCTCATCACGTCGCCGCAGGTCGTGTCGACGATCTGACATCCATGCGCCTTGACCGCCTCGACCACGGAAACCTCCGCACCGAAGGCGGGAACAATGACGACGTCGTCGGGCAGAAGCGCGTCGATGTCAGCGTCGGCGGGATGGGCGGCGAGGTGGCGGATGCCCATCTCGGAGATCTGCGCATTCACATCCGGGTTGTGGATGATCTCGCCGAGAAGAAAGATGCGCCGGTCAGGAAAGACCTTGCGAGCGGCGTAGGCGAGGTCGATCGCGCGCTCGACACCGTAGCAGAATCCAAACTGCTTCGCGAGGCGGATGGTTGTGCTGCCCACGACAAGGGTGCCGCCGCGCGCACGGATTTTGCCGACCAGTTCGCTGCGGTAGTGACTTTCGACCTCAGCCTGGACGCGTGCCATGACCTCCGGTGTGCGGAGATTGATACGGCGTGCAGGTGGAGTGGATGTCTCGGCCATGGAACAAGTCTGGACGCGGGAGAGCCCGGGTCCGGAGAGAACTCAAGGGCCCGGCGCGGGGTTTGTCAAATCAGCGCGCAGGCTGTCGAACCACGGGATGAACACTTTCAGAATGCGGTCCGTGTGGCGTTCGGCGGCTTCGGCGTGCAGGTGGTAAACCGAATCGAAGAAGTCTGAGACCGGAAGAAAGGAGTCCCCCGCATCGCCGAGCACTGGAATCTTCAGTTCACGATAATGCTTCGAGATCGCGCGCAGGGCGCGACGGGTTGGGGCGTCGGCATAGATCGGGCGGTCGATCGTTGGTGGAAAGATGGCAGCAAGGCGGATGTCGTTGTCCCGGCACCACGTTGCGAATTGTTCGATCGAGCGCCACGCTGCGGGACTTTGCACCCGCTTCGCCGATTGAAGCGCGAAGAGCGGTCGCGAGTTTTCGACGTCCGCGAGCTGAGCAGGACGACGTTCGGCGAGGTCGTTTGCGACGAAGTTTCCGTATTCGTCGAGCCGCGCTGCGGCGATTTTTGCCCGCTCCTCGCGAAGACCGGGAAAGCCGGGATGCAGATCGCGGAATGGGCGAAGCAGAACGTCGCCGGAGGCGGAGGCGAGCCATGTCGCGGCTTCGAGTGGGGGACGTTGCAGGATGTAGCCGGGATCACTGCCGAACACGAAATCGGAGAAGACCGCCGTGCGCGCCGCGTCGGTGAAAAAATCATATTCCAAGCCGAGAAGAATGATGTCCCCGGGCTTTGCGACGCGACGAATACGCTCGAGCAAATAATCGAGGGAGAGGGCGGCGTGGGATCCAAGATTGATCGTCGGGATGCCGGTCGCCTCCTGGATTCGGTCGGCGCGAATGCCGTAGAGATTGCTGGAACCTCCGGCGATCAGAATGCGAGGGGGTTGAATGTTGGAGGCGATGGCGTCCTTGTGATCGAGCCATGCTTCGATCGACGCGGCGGTGGTCGTGGGCGGTGTTCCTGCGGACCACGCCAGAAGGCCGAGGTATGCGGCGGCGGCAAGCAATGCGCCGAGAGCGACGGCGGCGGGATATTTCATTGCGACGGTCGGACGCGGCGCCAGTTTTCGAGGATCGGCGCCAGCAGATCGGCAATGCGTTGGGTCCGGACAAGGGAAGCCTCGAGATTCAGGTGATAGGCGGAGTCGTGAAAATTCTCCTCGCTCATCATGAAATCATAGGGCGTGCCGAGCACGGCGATATCGCGTTCCGAATAGGCCGCAAGCACGGCATCGACCGTGTCGCGGGATTCCTTAGTTTCATATTCCTTGAAGTGAATCGTGGAAGGGAACGTCGCGATGCACAGGACGTCGTGATCCCTGCACCACTTGCCGAAGGCTTCCATTTGCCGCCAGAATTCCGGTCGCTGCATGCGCCGCCAGCGGAAGGCGGTGACCTTTGGTCTGGACGCGCGAACCTCCGCGAGTTGGGCGGGCGTCTGAGCGGACTTTCGATGTCCAGTGAGATCTCCGCGATCGCTCATGTGCTTTTCCATTTCGGCGACCATTTTGTCCGTCTCACGAAGATTTCGCGGGCCCAGAACGATGCGACGGATGATGTCGGCGAACGACGCGGAGGCCGTCATTCGCAGGCGTTCCTGCCACGGCAGGGAATGGAAGTAGGCGGGATCGCCACCCAGCACATAATCGGAAAAAACGGCCGTCGTCTCATCCTGCCGCCAGTAGAACTCGAACTCGAGGGGCAGAAGGACGACGTCGCCCGGTCTCAGGTTCTGCTTCGCCTTTTCGAGCAGGTAGTCGAGGGATACCTGGACCTGCGTCGCGAAGTTGACGGCGGGGACGCCGGTGAGTTTCTCGAGTTCGCGAGCATTGACCCCGTAGAGGCCATTCGACCCCGATACAATGAGGATCCGCGGCGAGGGCACGCGTTGAGCGATCGCTTCCTTGAACCGGTATTTTGCAAGCAGCAGGATCGTGCTTTCGGTCGCGGGCTTCCCGAGCGAGAGCAGAAAGAGCCCGAGATACGCTGCAAGGGCGAGGGCCGTTCCCGCGAGGATCGAGAGAAGGTAGCGCACGGCTCAGAAGTTGAAGTAGAGGAACTCCGTTGGCGCGAGGAGGAAGTAGCGCTTGATCGTGAGGAAAAGGATCGCGCCGATCAGCAGGCCGTGACCGAGCGTTGGGCGCCAGGCGGGCGTGCGAGGGATGCGCGACTCGGGGCCGGGGGCGAGCGCGGGCTGGAAGTCGCGAAGGTATTGCTGGGTGGACGGAGCGAGGAACGCGATTCCGGCGACGAGTGCCAGCCAGATGAATTTCATTTCTCCGGCCAGGATTGCGGCAAGCGAGGCGGGATAGGGCGCCGATGCCTGTGCAGCGGTTCCGAACATCGTCCCGAGCAGTTTCGCCGCCGTTGAAGGATCCGCCGCGCGGAAGAACACCCAGCCCACGAGCACCACGAGGAATGTCAGGAGCCATGCCGCGGGTCGCAGAGCGGTGTCGATGATCGGAGCGCGGGCGAACAGGTTCCGCGTTGCGGCACGCCACGCGTGATTGACGACGAGATAGAACCCGTGAAGCGCCCCCCAGATGACGAATGTCCATCCCGCGCCGTGCCACAAGCCGCCGATCAGCATTGTGATCATGAGGTTCGAATAGCGGAGCACGATGCCGCGGCGATTTCCGCCGAGCGGGATGTAGACATAGTCGCGCAGGAAGCGGGAGAGGGTGATGTGCCAGCGCCGCCAGAAATCGACGATGTCCAGCGCCTTGTAGGGGGAGGCGAAGTTGAGCGGAAGCACGATGCCGAAACAGCGCGCGAGACCGGTCGCCATGTCCGAGTAGCCGGAGAAATCGAAGTAGAGCTGGAAGGTGTAGGCGAGCGCGCCGACCCATGCATCGGTTGCCGAGAGGGCGCCGCCGCCCGCGGCATGGTCGAAGACGGGGGTGGCGTATTCCGCGCAGCCGTCGGCGATCACCATCTTCTTGAAAAGGCCGATGAGGAAAATGGTTATGCCGACGTGGAGGTTTTCCATTCGCACCGGCCTCCAGCGTTCCCGATCGATCTGCGGAAGCACCTCGTGGTGGTGAACGATGGGACCGGCGATGAGCTGGGGGAAGAACGAGACGAAGAACGAATACTCGAGAAACGTATACCCGTGCGTGTCCCCACGGTAGGCGTCGACGATGTAGGCGATCTGCTGGAACGTGAAGAACGAGATCGCCAGGGGGAGAATGATCTTCTCGAGATTGAAGCTGGCGCCGAGGAGCAGGTTCAGATTGTCGACGAAGAAGTTCGCGTATTTGAACCACGCGAGCGCGCCGACGTTCAGGACAAGTCCGGCCACCAGAATGGCGAGACGGACAGGCTGGCTCAGGCGGCTGGTTTTGGGACAAACCGCACAGCCGATGAAAAAATTCACCAGGATCGAGCCGACCAGCAGTGCGAGATACTCCCATTTCCACCACGCGTAGAAGAAGAGGGATGCGAAGGTCAGCCATGCAACCGCCCCCCGGGCGCGGCCGGTTTTCACCAGGAGGAGGAAGACCACCCAGGTGACCGGCAGAAAGAAAAAGAGGAATTCGATCGAGTGAAAAAGCACGCTGCCGGACCGGGATACCACCGAACGCACCCCGGTGCGGCAAGAGAAAAGCCGAGGGAAAATGTTGCGTGCGGCGGGAGCGGCTCTATTTTCAACGGCCCATGATTCGTGAGGACGATTTCAACTACGCGGTGGAAAACACGCGCGTCGTGCGTCCCCCCCGTCAGGTGATCCAGACGTTCGGCACGACAAGCTTTCGCTTCATGCTCGTGACGGAGTTGATGGACCACGTGAATCGCGTGCGCGTCCGCGACGGGCGGATTCATGCGGAGCGGCCGACGATCGTGGCTCCGCAGCATTTCTCGAAGCTGATGCTGGAGGGCTTCGGGGAGGGAGCGCGCGAATTTGCCGATTTTCTCGAGCAGCATGGCCGCGATCTGAAGTTTCTCCGCTATGGGTTCCAGTTTCGGAAGACGGACATCAGCGAGGAGATCGTGCATTCGCCGAAGGAAGATGTGATCGGGCGGCTCGGCGAGATGCTCGATGCGGCGGACGAGCCGATGTCCACGATCATCGAGGGTGTGGACGACGCCTGGGAGGTGTGTCTGCTGAAGTTTACGTTTGATCTCGTTCAGAGATCCTCCGGCGAGAACGTCGCTGAATGGAAGCGGCGCGGGCTGTTGTGAAGCGGGTTTCGGCTTTGAATCGGCGTGACCGCTGATAGGACGGCGGTCGAATTTTCTTAAAACTTCCCGGACGAAAACCTAGAACTGCCGTCGTGAAACTGGTCGGATACCTGCTTGGACTGCTTCTCGCGCTGGGAATCTTCGGCGCGGCGGGATGGTTTGCCTACCAGATTTACGTGAAGCCGGAGAAGCTCGATCGCGAGGCCGCGATCCAGGAGGCCGAGGCTCCGCCGCCGACTCCGCCGCCGGATTACAGCCTGCCCGCACTGCAGAAGGCGGTGGAGTTGAAGAAGGCGGGGCAGCTTGCCGAGGCGCGGCAGGCGCTGCTCGATTTCCTTGCGCAATATCCGCAGTCGACCGGGCTCGCAGATGCGAAGAATGCCCTGGGGGAAATCAATACGCAGTTTGTGTTCACGTCGATGCCTGCGCCCGACAAGCTCGATTACACGGTCGTCAGCGGCGACTCGCTCGTGAAGATTGCGTCCAAGACGAAAGCCAGTGCGGAACTCATCCTGCGATCGAACAACCTGGCGACGATCGACCTCCAGATTGGCCAGCAGCTTCGGATTCCGCAGCTCGACACGGCGATTGTGATCGACCGTGCCGCAAAGACGCTCACGCTTCTGAACAACGGGGAGTTTTTCAAGGAATACCCCCTGCTTGCGGTGCAGGGGAGCCCCACGCAGACGGAAATCAAGGACAAGGTCGCGTTGCACGGCTCGGAGCGCGTGGCCTTCGGTGATCGGAACTGGATCGGCAGCGACCGCTGGCTGATGCTCGGCAGCGCGAATCTTGTGATCCGGGGGCTTCCCGAGCCGGAGGACGGGAGTGAGCCCGCCATCCCGCCCGGAATCGTGGTCTCACAGGAGGATATCGAGGAGATTTTTCCGCTGGTCGGTCGCGGAACTCCCGTCAGCATTCAATAACACATGAGGGTTCAACCGCTGGATTTCGAGAAACCCATTCTCGAGCTGGAGCAGAAGCTCCACGACATCAAGAAACACCTGCAGGGGCAGGACATCGACTCCGCACCCGAGGTGCAGTCGATCCAGGATCGGATCGATGCCACGCGGCGCGAGATTTACGAAAACCTCACGGCATGGCAGCGTGTGCAGATCGCACGCCACATCCAGCGTCCGTTCTACCTCGACTACGTGGGGCTCGCCTTCACGGATTTTGTGGAACTCCATGGTGACCGGCTGTTCGGCGACGACGCCTCGATGCCGGGCGGGCTGGCGACGATCGGCGATGTCCGGTGCGTCGTGATCGGCCAGCAGAAGGGCCGGGACGTGAAGGAGAACATCCTGCGCAACTTCGGCTGTCCGCATCCCGAGGGCTACCGCAAGGCGCTGCGTCTGATGCGGCTTGCCGAAAAATTCAGCCTGCCGGTGGTCACACTCATCGACACTCCGGGGGCCTATCCCGGAATCGGCGCGGAGGAACGCCACATCGCCGAGGCGATTGCCGTGAATCTTCGCGAGATGATGCATCTGCGCACGCCGATTGTTTCCGTTGTGATCGGCGAGGGTGGGTCCGGTGGCGCGCTCGGTATCGGAGTTTCCGACCGGGTGCTCATGCTGGAGAATGCCTATTACTCGGTGATCAGTCCCGAAGGCTGTGCCGCGATTCTCTGGAAGCATCGCAAACATGCGCCCGAGGCCGCGGAGGCGCTCAAGTTGAATGCGAAGGAGTTGATGGAGCTGGGGGTGATCGACGGCGTGGTTCCCGAGCCGCTCGGCGGCGCGCACCACGATCATGCCGCCGCAGCCCGGATGCTGAAGGACGCACTTCTCAACGCATTGGCCGATGTCTCGAAGCTCCCGATCGAGAAGCTCCTCGACCAGCGCTACGAGAAGTTCCGCCGCATGGGCGTGATCGCGACCGAGGGCTAGCGTCGGCGCAAGAGAGACTCCGCCGTGCTGCGCCCTTGGGGCGCCAGGTTATCGATCCGATTCCGGTTCCAGGTGAACGGTGACGTCGGACAGGGCGAGGTCGGACGCGAGGAGGCGATCCTTCACGTCGTGGGAGATTTCGTGGCCACGCCGAACGGTCAGGTCGCCCGAAACCCGGATGTGAAGGTCCGCGATCAAGGTCATGCCGCTCTTTCGCACGCGGATTTTTTCCGCACTGGAAACACCCGGCGCAGCGCAGGTGATGTCGAGGATGCGAGCGGCGATTTCCGGTGAGACCTGCTGGTCGATCACCTCTCCAATGCCCAGACGCAGCATTCGCACGCCGTTTCGGAGAATGAGAATGCAGGAAAGGAGCGCCGCCCAGCTGTCCGCGCTTTCCCATCCGGGGCCGCCGATCACCGCTACCGAAATGCCGATGAGCGCCGCGATGGAGGTGATGGCGTCCGACCGATGATGCCAGGCCTCTGCCTGCATGGCGGAACTGCCGAGTCGCCGGCTCGCGCGCAGAAGAATGTGGAAAAAGGCTTCCTTGGTGGCGATGACGACCACCAGCACGGCGAGTGTCCAGGGAGCCGGACTGGCGGGGTGATTGTGGTCGGACGTGATGGAGCGATAAATGTCGCCCGCGCTGTGAAGCGCAACCCAGCCGCCGGCACCCATCACGAAAATCGCGGCGACCACGGACGCGAGGGATTCGAGTTTGCCATGGCCGTAGGGATGCTCGGCATCGGGTGGCTTTCCCGCATAGAGGAGCGCCCCCCAGATCAGGACCGAGCTGAAGATGTCGAGAGCGGACTCGAGGCCGTCGGCGAGAAGGGCGTTTGAGTGACCGGCAAGTCCGGCCATCACCTTCACAACGGCGAGGACGGCATTGAGCGCCACTCCGAAAAGAACGAGCCGGCCGCCCTCGCGACTGCGGTCCCGGATCGAAGACATTTTGGCGCGCGGGTTTAGAACGTGCTGAAGCTCATCGCCCCTGCGGCCGGAGCGAAGTCGCCGGGGATCTCAAGCGGCCGCAGAAACGCGACGGTCTCCGTATCGATCTCCGGAACCGGCACCTCGCCGGGCCCAGCCCAGCCCTTTGGACGCTCGGTCACGTCATATTTGATCGTGATGAGATCGCCCGGCTTCACGCCCGCCGAGGATCTGCCGACCTTCACGACCTGCGCGAGCAGGGTGACCTGGGTGGTCTCGGGAGTTTCCGGTTGCGAATCGACGCGGAGGACGTTGATGCGGAGCACCTCCGGCGACTCCTTCTGCATCTTCTCGTAGGCGGAAGGCGGAAGCTCCGCGAAGAGCGGCAGGCAGGTGGCGCAGGCCAGAAGGATTGCGAGAAATCGGCGCATGGGGAACCGTTCTACTTCGACTCGGGATGTCCCGCAACGGAATGTGCGCCTGCCCGGATTTCTTCGGCGAAGGCGCGCGCGGCATCGCGGATCGCGGAGGCGACGTCGGTTTTTGGCGTGACGAACTTCGGACGGAACCACGGGTAGAGGCCGATGATATCGTGGAGCACCCGGATCTGGCCGTCACATCCCTCGCCGCTGCCGATGCCGATGGTGGGAATCCCGACGGAGGCGGAGATTTGCGAGGACAGCTCCGGAGTGATCAGTTCCAGAACGATCGCGCATGCGCCCGCCTTTTCGAGGGCGGCGGCGTCCTCGAGGAGCGCGGCGGCCTGTTCGGGTGTGCGCCCCTTGATTTTATAACCGCCCTCTTCGTGAATGTGCTGGGGGAGCATTCCGATATGGCCGACGACCGGAATCCCCGCTTCGACAACAGCCGCCACGATGTTCGCGACCTCCGCTCCGCCTTCGATTTTCACGGCGATCCCGCCGCATTCCGCGAGCTGTCTTGCGCTTGCGACGGCCGCGGCCCGAGTTTCATAGGTCCCGGCCGGGAGATCAATGGCGATCATCGCATTCTTCACGGCGCGGGCCACTGCGGCACCGTGGCGTGCCATATCGGCAAGCGTGACGTGGGTGGTGTCCTCGAAACCCAGAACGACCATCCCGAGCGAGTCTCCGACGAGGATCAGGTCGATGCCTGCCTCGTCGAGAAGGCGGGCGCTGGGGTAGTCGTAGGCGGTGAGGGCGACGATGGGGCGCCCCGCGCGCTTGAGCTGGACGAGCCGGTCTTTCATGAAAGGGCGACGAGCAATGAGGCGACGGTTTTCGATTGTCCCGGAAGAACCCGGTCGGGCGCGATTTCCGCCAGCGGAGCAAGAACGAAGGCGCGGGTGGTCATGAGCGGGTGCGGCAGGATGAGACGCGGATGATCGAGAATGCGGTCGTCACAATAAAGCACATCGAGATCGATTGCGCGCGGCGCGTTCTTGGGGCGATGGTCCGGCCGGCCCGCCGCCCGCTCGATGGCCTGCAGCCGGTCGAGGAGTTCCAGCGGTTCGCCTTGGAATCCAATTTCCATGGCCGCGTTGAGAAACGGTGGAGAACCGGGCGGACAATCGACCGGATCCGTCTCATGAAATCCGGACACCAAAACAGGCGGTGTTGCAAATTCGCGGATGGTATCGATGGCGGCCGCGAGCGCAGCGTGCCGGTCGCCGAGATTCGAGCCGAGGGCGATGCCGGCGCGCATGGACTCAACGCAGGCCGAGCACGTCCTGCATGTCGTAGAGTCCGGGCGGCTGTTGGAGCGTCCACTTTGCGGCACGGAGCGCGCCATTGGCAAACGTGTCGCGGGACGACGCCTTGTGTGTCAATTCCACCCGTTCGCCAACGTTTGCGAAGATCACCGTGTGATCGCCCACGACGTCGCCGCCGCGGATCGAGTGCATGCCGATTTCGGCATGCGTGCGTTCGCCAACCATGCCTTCGCGGCCATGGCGGACGTCGTTCGCGTAGGAGAGCCCGCGCACCTCGGCGAGAATTTCCGCCAGCCGGCGTGCGGTGCCGCTGGGGGCGTCCTTCTTGAGGCGGTGGTGCATTTCGACGACTTCGAGGTCGAAATCGGGACCGAGAATCTCCGCGGCTTTCTGCGTGAGCCAGAAGAGGGTGTTCACGCCGATGCTGAAGTTCGGAGCGAAGACGAGAGGAATCCGATCCGTGACGGAGACGATTGCGGCCCGCTGGTCGTCATCGTGGCCGGTTGTGCCGATGACAAGCGGCTTGCCGGCGTTTGCACAGGCGGCCGCGATCTCCGCCGTGGCCGTCGCGTGGGTGAAGTCGATCACCGCGTCGCAATTCACGAGAGCGGAGGCGAAGTCATCACCGGCATCGATCTCGGCGGATACGACGAGCTCGGGATCGCGCGCGGCACATTCGATCAACGCACGGCCCATGCGTCCCTTTGCCCCATTGATGAGTAGACGCGTCGCCATGCGTTAGATGAGTCCGTATTCGGTCGCGACGGCGCGCAGGCCGTCCTTGTTCGCATCGGAGAGCGGCGCAAGCGGAAGACGCACGTCCGGCGACATTTTTCCCTGCCAGCCGAGGATCGCTTTGGCCGGGACGGGATTTGATTCCACGAAGAGCGCCTTGAAGAAGGGATACCACTTCCGGTGGAGCTTCGCCGCGCCCTCGGGCTTGCCGGCGAGCCATGAGCCGACGAGATGGACGACTTCGCGCGGGATAATGTTCGACGCAACGCTGATCACGCCAACCGCGCCCACGGACAGGAACGGCAGCGTGAGTGAATCGTCGCCGGAAAGAATTTCGAATGAATCGGGCAGCGCGTTCCGCAACCTGCTGACGCGTTCCACGTCGCCGCCCGCCTCCTTGATCGAGACGATGTTCGGGCAATCGGCCGCAAGACGGACCACCGTATCGACGGCGATCTCGATGCCGCAGCGGCCCGGAATGCTGTAGAGCACCAGCGGGATTTTCACGGATTCCGCGATCGCACGGTAATGACGATAGAGGCCTTCCTGACTGGGCTTGTTGTAATAGGGCGCGACGAGGAGAGCGGCATCGGCACCCATTTTCTCGGCCTCGACGGTGAGGGCGATCGCCTCTGCGGTGGAGTTCGAGCCCGTGCCGGCGATCACCTTGCACCGACCTGCTGCCGCTTCAATGGCCAGGCGGATGACCTCGTTGTGCTCCTCGTGGGAGAGGGTGGGCGACTCGCCGGTGGTGCCGACGGGGACGATTCCCGTGATGCCTTCCTCGATTTGAAAATCGATCAGCGAACGGAATGCCTCCACGTCGATCGTGCCGTCGCGAAAGGGAGTGACCAGAGCGGTATGGGTGCCTTCGAACATCGGAAGCGTGGATTCAATCAGAGGCTTGCCGTTCCGTCGAAGACGAAATCAGCAGGCCCCGTCAGTGTGACGTTGTGAAACTCGCCCCGGACATCGCCCGGCTCGAAACCGACATGCAGGGTCTCGCCGCCCCGCACCTTCACGCTCACGGGAGACGCCGCACTGTGTTCGATGTGGTGGATGAGCGCGCACGCAGCGACGCCGGTGCCGCATGCGAGGGTTTCATCCTCCACACCACGCTCGTAGGTGCGGATCGCGATGGAGTCCGGCCCGATGATCTGCGCGAAATTCACGTTTGTGCCCCGAGGCTCGAAGTGCGGGTGGCGCCGCAGCGCGCGTCCGAGCCGGACCACGTCGGTCTGCTCGAGATACTCCACGAAGACGACCGCATGCGGCACGCCCGTGTCGATGAAATGGACCTCGAGCTGGCAATCGTCGGCGATCAGTCCGACGGGCGCCGCATACGACCGCGGGTTGCTCAGGTTGATCTGGATTTCATCACCGACAAACTTCGCGGCGATCGTCCCGGCCGGTGTCTCGAAGGTAATCCTCTCCGCGTCGGAACCGGAAATGCGACGGGCGAAACGGGCGAAGCACCGCGCTCCGTTTCCGCACATCTCGGCCTCGCCTCCGTCGGCATTGTAGTAGCGCATCCGAAAATCCGCCCCGTTTTCGGCAGGCTCCACGAGAAGAAGTCCGTCGGCACCGATTCCGCGGTGACGATCACAAAGGCGGGCGATCTGGTCAGCGGTGAGTGTCAGCGAGCGGGCGCGGTTGTCGAGCATGACAAAGTCGTTGCCCGCGCCATTCATCTTGGTGAAGGAAAGTTCCATCGGAATCGAACAAACTATGCGTGGGAATCGCGCCCGCGCAAGAGCCGAGGCGATTCTGGAAACCAGTTCCGGTGTCCAAAACTCCCGGCTTAAACAGCGTCTCTTTTTGCTGCCGTGGTCAAAGGTCGCACGAAATCCTCGACCTTCTGCACGAGGTCGGGATCGCTTTCATGTTCGCCGATCTTGCGGACGATGGCACTGCCGACGACCACGCCATCGGCGACGCGTGCGACGGCGGCGGATTGCTCCGGCGTGGAAATGCCGAAACCGACCGCGACGGGAAGTGTGGTATGTTTGCGGATCTCGGCAACGCGCGCCTCGATGGAGTCGGAGAGGGAGGTCTGCTCGCCGGTGACACCTTCGCGGGAAACGTAATAGATGAATCCCTCGGCCGTCGCGCAGAGGTGTGCAATTCGGTCGGGTGGCGTGGTGGGTGCCACGAGGCGAATCAGCTTCAGTCCGTGGGTCGCGGAGAACTCCGCGCTTTGCTCGGCCTCGTCGGGCGGAAGATCGAGGAGGAGGACGCCGTCCGCGCCCGCATCCGCT
>CALGTD010000096.1 GCA_937901895.1 uncultured Spartobacteria bacterium
GGGCGGCGGTGTCGTGACGCGGCTGTGGCGGGCTCTGGGCATCGCGGTTGGCGACTTCCTCAACATGACGATCTACTTTGTGCTCGGTTGTGCGGCGGCCGCGGTCTTCAACACCGCCGTGAACCAGGAGGTCATCGTGCCGCTGGCCTTCAATGACTCCCTCGCGACGATTTCGCTGATGGCTCTCGCGGGCATCCTGTGCCTGTGCAGCACGAGTGATGCTTTTGTCGCCGCGAGCTTCGTGATTTTTCCCCAGGTTGCGAAAATCGCTTTCATGGTCTTCGGGCCCATGGTCGACCTCAAACTGCTCTTCATGTATTCGTCGGTCTTCCGGCCGAAGTTTCTGGCGGGCATGGTCGTTGGACTGTTCGTGCTGATCGCGTTAATCTGCATTCGACTGAACGTGATCTTCACCTTTTCGGATCAGATTCCATGATCGCTCTCGCACACCGGCTGCTGACCGCAGGGATTCTCACCGTCTGGGCCTCGGTGTTGTGCTTTTTGTCCTTCACCGGGCGGATGAGTTCCTATCTGCATCCGGCGTTTCAACCCTACGCCCTGGCGTGTGGCGTCGTGCTCGGGGTGCTCGCAATCCTGATTCTGTTTTCGCCGGAAGAGGCGGAAGTTGGAGCGTCCGGGTGCGAGCCTGGAAAGCCACGGTCGACGATTGGCTCGTTGATCGTCGCGTTCATCCTGGTGGTTCCCCTGCTGGTCACCCTGGCTTTTTCGAAGGGGGAGTTTACCGCCACCGCGGTGTTGAATCGCGGGTTTGTAGAATCCTTCGACCAACTGGCGGGAGGTGCACGCATGGTGGAGCCGTCGCTGCCGGCAGAGGCATCGCAACCCGGCGACCTTGGTCTGGTGGAGGATCTGCCTCCCCCGGAGATCATTGATCTGCTTTATGCGGCCCAGTTGCCGGAAATGCGGGAGGGAATCGAAAACGTCGACCTCGAGTTCATCGGGCAGTTCATGCCGGCGACGGAGCTCAACCCGAAGGGCAACCGTTTTCGGCTCGTGCGAATGATGATCATGTGCTGCGCGGCGGACGCCCAACCGGTGTCGGTGCTTGTGGAGACGCCGGCCCTTCCGGATGTGGGCGAAATGGAGTGGATCAAGGTGCGCGGTCGGGCAAGCTTTCCCATCGAGGATGGGCAGGCGCGTCCTCTGCTCACCGCCGAGAGCGTCGAGAAGACGGACCCTCCGAAGGAAGTCTTTCTCTACTGAGCGGGATGTCAGAATGTGACCGAGACCCGTCCGCCGAGGACGAAGGCGTTTCCGAGATCGCCCGTGCCTCCTGGACGCATGATGTATTGGGCGTCGGGCTGGATATGAAGCCACGGGGTGATTTGCGCCGTGTAAGTTGCCTCGAGCACCATTTCCGCACCGACGCGTCGGGATCCGTCATCAAAGAGCGTCCGGGCGGCGCCGGGCGTCAGTCCTGCATACGCGAAGGCGAGGCCGGCGTTGTCGTTGTCGCGGCCGGGAATTGGTCCGGTGTAGACGAGGCCGGTGTCGACATAGAATCCGATGAAATTGCGATCCTGCGGGTCGAAGGAAATCCGGCCAAACCAGCCCAGTCCTTGATCGGATCGTGAAGTCCCCTCGCGGACGTGCACGGATTTCCCGTCCTCTTCAAAGGTGTTCTGCCTCGACACCGGCTCGTGAAAAATCTGCTGGTCGATCACCGCGTAGTAGCCGCTGTCCCCCCAGTAGGTTTGCTCACCCAACGCCGCGGCAAAATCCGCGGTGTGAAACCATGCCCCGAACTTGAGCTGGCCGGGAAGGCCCGCTGCGTCACCGTGGTTCCAGCGGAATTGCGCTTCGTTGATGAAAAACCAGCCGAGCCGGCGGTTCAACCGCCAGTCGAAGCCGTGACGGTTCACATTCTGCGCGAAGACATCGCCCTGGAACACGGCGGTCTGAAAGGTGAACCAATCGACCGGATTCAGCGCGAGTCGCACGCCCGGCGCGCCCATCGGATAGCCGGGGCCGCCGTTGGGAAGGTTCATGTAGGCAAAGGCGGGCCAGCCGAAGGTGCCGTTGAGGAAGACCGCGCCGTAGTCGGAAATGATGAACTCGGAATCCGCGGTGATCTGGCCGATGCGGATCGAGAGGCGGTCGCCAAGGAGGTTTTGCTGGAACCACATCTCCAGCATTCGCAGGGTGTTGAAGCCGGCGATGTTCGAGATCGTAAGGAAGTTGCCGACGAGATCCTCCGAAGCGTCGCGCCCGGAGATCCAAAGCCACGTTGTGCTGAAACTTGCCCCCTCCCAGCCGACGAGTTTGCCGAAGTCAACATTCGCACCGAAATCGAGCAATCCCGTGTAGACGGTGCCCTGTTTCAAGCCTCCCGTGGTATTGCCCCACACCTCGGCGGCATATCCTCCGAAAAGGTCGACTCCGTGTTCGTTGAGTGTGGTGCGCAGGCCCCGCCAGTCTCCCGTTGCGGAATCTCCGTTCAGCCACGAGGACGAGAACGGGCGATCCTCGTCCTGTTCGTCGAAGAACTCCTGCTGGGCCGGCAGCGGAACAGCCGCAGCGAGGAAAAGCATGCAGGCGGCGCGGCGGAGGAGTGGCATCCGCTTATTGTTCAATAAAAGTGAGCTCCTTCGAAGAAGATTCCGGACGGGTGGCCGGCGTCCCATGCCCGATCCTCTGCGAGGAGTTCGTGCGGGCCGTGGAGGTTAGCGAATCGTGACCCAATGGCCTTCGGCGGAGTTGGGGAAGCGAAGAAGAGCGGTTTTTGTTTCGGCGTCCCACTCCACGGCATCGGAAGCGATGGGTTCGTCATCGACCAGCACGGTTTTCGGAGGAGCTTCGAGCCGGACCCGGACGACGGCGTCGATACCGTCGGGTCCTTCCGCGTAAAATCGAAATCCTCCGTCGGGGAGGATGGTGGCTCCCAGGGTTTTGCAGGCGGCGGCGAGGACTGTTGGGGCGTTTGCGGAGATTCGATTCGCATCGAGAAGGAGCAGACGGCGACCGGGCTGGATTTCCACCTTCGAAACGACGGGGAGGTTGGCGTCGAACAGGTCGATGAACGAACCCTCGATGGTCGCTGGCATATCGTCCGGCGTTTCCAGTCCGGCGGCGACAACGTAAGGGCCGCGCCGAAGGATAAAGTGGCCGGTTTCGCGATATTCCAGATCGGCGGCGGTGCACGCATCTTTGACGAGATTTCGGATGTGCTGCGCGCCGTCCGCTTGATACGTGAGGGCCGCGGGGCTTTTGCGATCGTAGATGACCGTGCCTTGGCCGACTGTGTGCGTTCCCGGTTGGGAGTCGGGCGCCAGCCCCAGATGGTCGAAGAGGGCTTCGCGAGGAGTTTCGAACGCATTTGGCGCGGTGTTCCACCATGCGCGGACGGAATTGTAGGGATCGCGGTCGTCGTCGACCACCACGAGAATCCCGCCGTCTCGCACCCAATCGGCCAGGGCGCGGCTGTCATGTTCCTTCATGGGTTTCATCCCCTCGTAGGTGAGCAGGAGGACCCTGAACGGATCGAGTGCCCCCGGAAGCGAGGCATGTTCGAGCTGTGCCGGTTCTACGGGGATGCCGCGTTTTACGAGGGGAAGGGCGAGGCCGAAGAAGGATCCGAGGTAGGGATCGGAGGGCGTCGGCTGCGCCCGCTGAAACATCATCGTGTCGGAAACGACCACGCCGATGCCGCGGGTGCCGCAGTCCCACGCCACGTCGGGTTGGTTCATGTCGTTCAGCGCGTTGATGACCGTCATCAGCTCGGTGGCGTAGTCGGCGGGGATTGGCTCCTTGCGGACCTCCGCGCCGGGCTCGGACGGTTCCTCCGCGGGATAGCTCTTGCGAAAGATGCGGTCCGGCCATGGCATGACTTCAAACCGCCAGACCTGCGGCCAGAGCAGTGACGCGACGAGGGTGCTTTCCCAATTCTCGCGATAGTCGCGCCATGTGTGGTTCGGGTTGTCCTCGATCGGATCGTTCAAAAACCAGACGCGCGCACCGCTGGCACGGACGAGATTCATCATTGCGCCGTATTCAAGAAACGCAGTTTCGAACGTGCGCTCGGCCTTGATGCCCTCATACATGTTCGGGCTCCGCGCCGTGCCGGTCCAGACCTGTGCGATGTAGCCGTCCGCGCCGACATCGAGCAGGCTCGACTCCGGACTCACGATGCACCAGAGCGCGTAGTTCACGAGGCTGTGCGTCGGGACATAGCACTTCACGTCGGTGCCGTGCTCGCGGTTGTAGTCGCGCACGAAATCGAAGACCTGCTTCAGTGCGCGTTGGTAGAGAAAATACTTCAGCTTCGAGGCCTTGTATTGCGCGTCGGGTGAACTGTCCGGCGGCTCCCAATCCTCGCCGTAGTAGCTTTTCCATTCGCGACGAAATCCTTCGCTCCAGCCGGCGCGCGCCCAAAACTCGGGTTCCTCGAGGTGGATCGCCTTGGCGCCGCCGTCGAGCGCTCGCTTCACACCTTCGCAGAGAAACTTCCCGTAGTTTTCGCCCGGCGACATGTAATAGACGTCGCCCCCGTGGGAGATGACCTTGCCGCTTTTCTCGGTCTGCGCTTCGTCCTCATGGTTGATGCCATCGAACCGCCCGTGGAGGTAGTCCTGATACTGGCCCCATGCAACGCCGGTCATGACGTGCACGCGATATCCCTGGGCCTTCCACTGCGCGATCCGCTCGCCAATGCTGGCATCGATGCCGTAGCACATCGCGACATCGGAGCGGAGCTGGAGCTTGGGATCCCACTTCGCGTGGGTTTGAAAGCTGGTGCGCTCTTCGATCTGGCCGGGATCCGCGGGACGGCCGGCGTGCGGGGCTGCGTGCAGACCTGCGGCAAGAGCAACCGCGAGGAAATGGAAAACGGCGCGGGCGTTGCACCCGCGCCTTTTCAAGGACCGCAAGCCGGACGCTTGCGTCACGGGATCAAGCCGGTGAGGGAGCGGGCAGGCCACCCTGCGGGAGATCGGGACGCGGCGGAATCGTCGGTTCGGGAGTGGAATCCCCCATCGGAGTCGGCGGAAGCGGCGGTGGTTTTGGAGTGTTCACCGGCGGATTGCGCATGTAGCCAAGCTCGATGAGATCCTTCACCTGGGAACCTTCCAGCGTCTCGTATTCGAGCAGCGCCTTCGCGATGAGTTCCACCTTGTCGCGGTTGGCTTCGAGAATCTCCCGCGCACGCTCGTAGGCGCCATCGATGAGCTTCTTGACCTCGGCGTCGATCTGCTGCGCGGTGGCCTCGCTGTATTCGCGGGAGCGCGACATGTCGCGGGCGAGGAAGACGTGATCGTTTTCCTCGCTGAAGCGGATCATGCCGAGGCTGCTCATGCCCCATTCGCACACCATGCGGCGGGAAAGCTGTGTGGCCTGCATGATGTCGCCCGACGCGCCATTCGACACGTCGTTGGTGAACATTTCCTCCGCGATGCGGCCGCCCATGGTGACGACGAGCAGGTCGAGCGCCTCCTTGCGCTGGGTGGAGTATTTGTCGCCTTCGGGCAGATACATCGTGGCACCGAGAGCGGGACCGCGCGGGATGATGGTGACCTTGTGCAGCGGGTGGGTGTGCTCAAGCACGACGTTGAGCAGGGCGTGACCTGCCTCGTGCCATGCCGTGGCGATCTTTTCCTTCTCGCTCATGGCGAGGCTGCGGCGCTCGCGGCCCCAGCGGACCTTGTCACGGGCCTCGTCGAGTTCACGGGTGGTGACCGCCTTCATGCCGCGACGGGCGGCGCTGAGCGCGGCTTCGTTGATCACGTTTGCGAGTTCCGCACCGGAGAAACCGGGCGTGCCGCGCGCGATCACCGCCAGGTCGACATCCTCGGCCATCTTCACCTTCTTCGCGTGAACGCGAAGGATCTGCTCGCGACCCTTCACGTCCGGCAGATTCACGGTGACCTGGCGGTCAAAACGGCCCGGGCGCAGGAGCGCCGGATCCAGCACGTCGGGGCGGTTCGTGGCGGCGATGATGATGACACCGTCCTGCGCGTCGAAACCGTCCATCTCGACGAGGAGCTGGTTCAGCGTCTGTTCACGCTCGTCATGTCCGCCGCCGAGGCCGTGTCCGCGATGGCGGCCGACCGCGTCGATTTCGTCGATGAAAATGAGGCAGGGAGCGGACTTGCGACCCTGCTCGAACATGTCGCGCACGCGGCTCGCACCGACGCCGACAAACATTTCCACGAAGTCGGAACCACTGATCGAGAAGAACGGAACGTCCGCCTCTCCGGCGATTGCACGGGCGAGAAGCGTCTTGCCGGTGCCGGGAGGGCCGACCATGAGGACGCCCTTTGGAATACGGCCTCCGAGCTTCTGGAACTTCTTCGGATCCTTGAGGAACTCGACGAGTTCCTGCACCTCCTCCTTCGCCTCCTCGACTCCGGCGACGTCCTTGAAGGTGATCTTGTTCTTGTCCCGCGAGAGCATCCTGGCCTTCGACTTGCCGAAGTTCAGCGCGCCCTTGCCGGCCATCTTGATCTGCGAACGGAAGAAGAAATAGAGAATCAGCAGAAAGAGCGCGATCGGCAGAAAGCTGATCATCGTGGTGGCCCAGAAGTTCGATTCCGGCTGATACGTGAAGGGCAGGTTCGCCTCCTTGAGGAGGTTGAGCACGTCACCGCCGTCCAGCTGGGCAAAGATGTCCACGCGGAACGGAAGCTTGTCGGGCGGCGTGCGGCCGGCGAGGGGACTGGTGACGACCGGTTTCTCGACGGCGGGGTCGACCTTGTAGAAGCCGGTGATATATTGGGTGTTCGAACCCTGCTCTACGACGATTTTCAGCGGCTGCTCGGTGGTCGCGAGGATGCGCTTGTCCTGGAGAAGCTGCTCAAAGCGGAACCACGGAATCGTTTCCGTCTGCATGAACGATCCGCTGCGGAAGAGGAACGCTCCGCCGATCAGTGCGAACGTGATGGCGATGAGGACGAGCCCGCGCCAGTTGAATTGCGGGTCGTTGCCATTCGGCCGCTTATCGGGCCTCGGCGCGCGTGGATCTTGGTCGGACATGGAAAACTCTGATAAGGCAGTCTGTTGTTGTTAACACACGACCGGACCCAATGCAAACAACCCAGGCAAAAGAAATCCCCACCGTGCGCGGTCTTGTCGTGTCCATTCACGACGTGAGTCCGCTCACGCGCGACACCACGCAGACCATGCTGGAGGACCTCGCGGCGCTGGGGGTGGAACGGACCTCCCTGCTTGTCATTCCGGACCACCACCGGCGCGGCCGGGTCGTGGACGATCCAGCATTTTGCGAATGGGCGCGCAATTGCGTGGCGGATGGGCACGAGGCCGTTCTGCACGGGTATTTCCACCTTCGCGACCGAAAGGCGGGCGACGGAGCAATGAAGCGGCTCGTCACGGAATCCTACACGGCGGGAGAGGGGGAGTTTCACGATCTTGCCGAGGACGAGGCGGCGGAGCTGCTCGAGCGGGGCCTGGCGGATTTTCGGGAGGCGGGATTGCATCCGTCCGGATTCATCGCGCCCGCGTGGCTGCTGGGGAATGACGCGGCGCGCGCCGTCGAACGGCTTGGATTCGACTACACCACGCGTATCGACCGCGTGGAGGACCTCGTGAGCAACCGTTGGTATGCCTCCCAGAGTCTCGTTTACAGCGTGCGAGCCGCGTGGCGGAGAACGGTGAGCCTGGGATGGAACGAATTCCTGCTTCGCAAACTCGGCGACCGGGCGCTGGTGCGTGTCGGGCTCCATCCGCCCGACTGGAAATACCCGGCGATTCGCAGGCACGCGCTGGATTGCATCCGTCGCGCGCTTGCCGGGCGGGAGGCGATGACTTATGACGGCTGGCTCCGGCGCCAACGCGCCGTTTCCGATTCATGACCTCCCGCGCCGACCTTCACGTCTATTCGAAACACAGCACGCGAGCGGCAGACTGGGCATTGCGCCGGCTCGACTTTCCCGCCAGCTATACGGACCCGAAGGCGCTTTACGACATGCTCCGCGGGAGGGGGATGCAGTTCGTGACGATCACGGATCAGGACACTCTGAACGGCTGTCTCGAGATCGGCGCGCTTCCCGGCGTTTTCTTTGGAGAGGAGGTCACGGCGAGTTTCCCGGAGGATGGTTGCCGCGTTCACATCCTCGTCTATGGACTGAACGAGTCGCAACACCGCGAAATTCAGTCGCTCAAGGAAAACATCCACGAGCTTCAGGCCTACCTCGCCGGGCAGAACCTGACCCACGCGGTTGCGCATCCCTTTCATGCGCTGAACGACCAGCTCACGCCCCGCCATTTTCAAAAGCTCGCGCTCCTCTTCCGGCACTTCGAGACGCGCAACGGCCGGTATTCCGCGCTTCTCGACCAGGCGGCGGAGTTTTCGCTTTCGCGTCTCACGCCGCGTGACATCGAGCGGTTCGTTGCCGCCACGGGCGTGGAGCCCACGCACGACGAACCGTGGAAGAAGGTCTTCATCGGCGGTTCGGACGATCATGGCGGCGTGCAGCCTGGTCGCGCGTGGACCGAGGTGGACGGCTCCGCCGATGCGGGTGAATTTCTGGCGAAGGTCCGCGCCGGCGAGTGTCGTCCCGGCGGGCGTTCGGGCGATGCGCTCGTGATGGCGCACGGCACCTACAACGTTGCGTTCCAATACGCGAAGGGACGTTTCTCCCTGCGCGCCGACGATCCTGCGGTGGGCCTGCTCGAGAAGATGTTCTCGCGCTTCATGGAGGGCAAGGACCCGACCGAGTTCACGTTTGGCGAGAAGCTCGGGTTCGTTGCGCAGGGCATCCTCACCGGAAAGATTTTCGAAATCGCGAAGCCCGGCAATGCCTCGATCTGGAAGGAGCTAGCCGGCTATTTCTCGCAACCCAGCGTGAAGGCTGCGCTCGCGAATGCCACCCAGGGCGTGCCCGATCCCGAGCGGCGCGCGTTCCTCATGGCGAACATGATCGCCAACCAGCTCGGGTTCCGTTTTTTCACCCAGTTCATCCAGCAGCTCACCAGCGGAAAGCTTATCGAGAGCATTCAAACGATCAGTCCGCTCGTGCCGATCGTCGCACTGCTCAGTCCCTACATTCACGGCTTCCGCATGCCGAAGCGGACGTGGATGCGCGACATGAGCCGTGCGGTGTGCGGCGAGGTGCCGCCGGCGCTCGCAAACCGCCGTCGTGCGTGGTTCACCGACACGCTCGAGGATGTCAACGGCGTGGCCACGACGATCCGGAAGATGACCGGAGCAGGGGTCGCGGCTGGACACGACCTCACGGTGGTCGTCTGCCGTTCCGAGATCAGCGACCAGGGGATTCCGCTGAAAAATTTCGCGCCGGTCGGCGAGTTCGAGCTGCCCGAATACGAGCTGCAGCGGCTCAGTTTCCCGCCGATTCTTGACATCATCGACTGGGTCGCGCGCGAGAACTTCGGGGAGATCATCATCAGCACGCCCGGCCCGCTCGGCCTCGCCGCGCTCGCCGCGGGCAAGATTCTCGGCCTGCGCGTTTCCGGCATCTATCACACGGACTTCCCTCAATACGTCCGCATTCTCACCGACGATGCGTTCATGGAAACGCTCACGTGGAATTTCATGCACTGGTTTTACAGCCAGCTCGACACCGTGTGGGTGAATTCCGAGGACTATCGCAAGAGCTGGATTTCACGGGGCATCCCCCCTGCAAAACTCAAGATCCTGCCGCGCGGACTCGACATCGAGTTGTTCCAGCCGGGCCGGCGCGACGGGCAGTTCTGGAAGGCGCGCGGGCTGAAGGACGGCGAGGTTGCGATGCTCTTCGTCGGCCGCATTTCCAAGGAAAAAAACCTCGATGTGATCGTTTCCGCGCTCAAGAAGCTCGCGCCGCTCAATCTGCCGGTGCGTCCGATTTTTGTCGGCGACGGGCCGTATCTCGGGGAAATGAAGAAGCTGCTGCCGAACGCGATTTTCACCGGCTACCTGCGCGGCACCGATCTGGCGATCGCCTATGCCTCGTCGGACTTTTTTGTGTTCCCCAGCACGACGGACACTTTTGGGAATGTCGTGCTCGAGGCGCATGCGAGCGGGCTTCCGGTGATTGTGAGCGACGTGGGCGGCCCTCGCGACCTTATCGACGACGGCGTGGATGGCTACATCACCCGCGCGCTCGATGCCGCTGCCGTGGCCGAACGGATCCGCATGCTTTGCGACGATCCCAGACTTCGCGCGCACATGGGCGAGAATGCGCGGAAGAAAGTCGAGACCCGCGACTGGCAGGAGGCGGTGAACCGCTTCTGGGAAGCGTCGCCGGAGTAGTGTCCGCCGCTATTTGCGCGTGGCCTTCAATCGGAGGAAGCGCGCGTCGGCGGCGTCCATCGGCGTGTTGTCCCGGACGCGAAGCATCTCCGGAGTGTCAATTTCCACGGTGGTTGTCGAGGCGTCCCAGGAGGATGCATTACGCGGGGTGCCGGTGGATTCGATCGTCAGCGCGACATCGGTGGCCTGCGGGTTGCGGGTGACTGTGAGGCGAAGGTGTGATTTCCCGCCGACCATCGTTGTATCGAACGCGATGCCTCCGCGATCGGCTTTGCGCGGTTCCAGCCCCAGCGCGTATTCCGAGAGGTTGTCGAGGCCGTCGCCATCGGGGTCCGCATGGTCCCCGGAGATCGCGGCATTCGAGTAGTCGGATCCGAATTTTTCGAGCCTCCACTGATCGAATGCTCCGAGGACCTCGATGGCAACCGTCCGGTTCACGGTGCCGAGCGGATAGACTCCATCGAGTCCTTCGTCCTGCGCGGCGACGGTCAACGAGAACGTCCGCGGGCTGGCGACCGCCGGGGCGCTGGCGACGGTGATTGCGCCGGTTCGCGGATCCATCGCAAACGCGTTGTCGGCGTTGCCCGATGTGATCGCGTAGGTGATTGTGCGGCCCTCCGGATCGGCGGCGCTGATGGAGCCGACCGTGGTGCCCGCAGCGGAGCCCGCTGCGATGCGGAACGTGGGTGCCGTGCCGTTCCATGTCGGTGCGGCGTTGATATTGAACGGCTCAAGCGCGCTGCCGGGGATGACGGTGGGGGTTCCGTTGGACGGAGTCGTCCACGCCACCGCGAGGTCATCCCCGCCGGTCCCCTGTCGATGACGCACCTCGATGTAATAGCGCTGGCCGGCGACAAGCGTCCGCACCGTGGACGCCTGGCCCGTCTGTGCGGTCCACGAGCGAGGGTCCACCCAGTTGGTGACGCTGGCGATCTGGACCGCGGTGGTGGGATTGGAACTTCCACTCAGGAACAGCTGGGACTGGTCGTCACTGGAAATGTAGAAGCGGTAGTTGCCGGTTGTCGGAGGCACGACGTAGGCGCGGATGCGCGAGCCGTATTGGGTGAAGCCCAGCGAACCTCCGTCGAAGGACGTGAGCGTGCGGGTTTCGTCGGGGTGGTTCGGATAGCCGGGGTGGTTTAGCAGCGCGGCGACGTTTCCCCCCGTGAAGTTCCGCCAGATCTGCCGGACGATCCCGTTGACCCGAATCGTCTGGCTGTCCGTGGCCTGAATCGTGATTGTTCCCGTGCCGGTGCGCAATGGCGAGCCGTTGTCCGCTGCGCGGACGAGCAGCGTGTAGGAGGAGCCGGCCGAGAGGGCGGAGCTGTCCTTCACAAAGATGCGGCCGGTCGATGAATCGATGCCAAAAACGCTCGAGCCGGTGCCGGCGAGGATGGCGAATCCGGAGTGGGTGTCCTCCGGATTGACATCGGTGACCTGGACGGAACCGACGGTGGAGCCATTGATTGCGTTGGCGCGAACCTGCATGGTCGCGGCCGGAATGACCGGCGGGTAATTCGTCGAGTAGGGTGCGAGGTAGCGGCCGGGGATGACCTCCCGGGAGAATCCAGGCCCCTGCCAGGCGACGGTGAGGTGATCCCCGCCAATGCCTTCCTTGTGCCGGGCCTCGATGTAGTAAACCTGGCCGCGGACGAGGGGGATGGCCGCCGACTGCTGGGAAGAGAAGCGATTGTATTGGTAGGGATCCGTGGAGCCGCTGACGCTGGCTCGGACGGTTGCGTTTGCGGGATTGGAGTCCGTGCTGATCCGCAACTCGCTGGAATCGTCGGACGCGATCCAGAACGTGTAGTTTCCGGTGGTCGGCGGGATGAGATAGCCCGTCATGGTGCTTCCGAAGTTCTCCCCGTGTTCGGCATCGCCGTCGAACGAGGTATGGAGGACCTGGGAATCCGGGTTGTTTGGGAACTTTGGACTGCCGGTCAGAGCAGAAACCGCATTGCCGGAGATTCCTTCGTAGAAGGTGCGCACGATCGCGCCGGGCTGGTAGGTGCCGCCAAGCGGAAGGACGGTGATGGGAACCACGGTGTCGGTGTAGCGCGTGGGGGTGAGCTGGTCGCGGGCTCGGACGACGAGCTGGTAGGTGGTTGGAGTGGAGACGTCGGGCGGATTCGCGATCGTGATGACGCCGGTGACGGAGTCGACGGCGAAGATGTTCCCGGTATTGCCTCCGCTGATGAACCAGCTGACGAAGTCGAAACGGTCCGGATCCGTGCCGCTCATTTTGAGGACCTCCGTCCCCGCGCGTGTGCGCGAGAAGATCGTTCCGGAAGCGGCCTGAACGACCGGTGCTTCGTTGACGTCGGACACCGTCACGACGACGCGAATGGTTTCATTGAGCGAAGGATCCAAGGCGTCGGAGATGGAAACGAAAAGCGGAATGGTGGCGGGAACGTCCCAGCGTGTGGACAGGCTCTCGTAGTTGAGTCTGGAGGAGTTTGCGACGGTGATCTGTCCCGTCTGCGGGTTGATGGTGAAAGCGCCGCCGGTGTTGCCGGAGGTGATGGTGTAGGTGAGCGGATTGCCGCCGTGATTCTTGCGTGGAGAGACCGTGCCGACCGCGGTGCCGTTGGGCGCGTTTTCGGCGATCGTGAAACGGTAGGGCTTCACCCCGCCGGCCATGACGCCGGTGATGAGATAGGCTCCCAGCGAGCCGTAGTTCGTGTAGCCAGTGGTCGGGTCGCCCTTGCCGACGCCGGTGACCCGGAGCGTGTATTCCCCGGGTTCGAGGGTCGCGGTGACCGTGGCGTTGAGGGAGCCTGCAGGGTTTACCCGGTTTCCCACGAGCTGGTTCGAGCTGTTGTAGATGGAAGCCTCGATGTCGAGGTTCGGTCCAAGGGCGACGCGGTTGACGGTGAACGAGACCTGACCGCCGGTTGTCTCGAATCGGAACGCGTCGACGTCCGTGTTTCGTTCGATGATGCCTTCGTTTGAGACGGAGTTGTTCGCCTGAATCTCGAGATAGCCCGCAGTGGCGTGGGTTCCGCCGTAGTCGTCGGCGCGGTAGTTCACCGAGTTGTTGTTGTTCGTGAGGATCTGGAGGTCGTCCTGCGTCTGGGTGGCGTAGGCGTATTCGCCCTTCGACCACTGGCTGAGGACCTGGTAGTAGCCGACGCCCATGATGGGTGCCCAGCCCGTGTCGCCGGACCCGTGTCCCCCGTAGTATTCCTCGCGCTGCTGCCCGGGAACCGCGCGGCCGTCATGGGCAAGGCGCAGGGTGTGTCCGACCTCGTGCGAGATCACCTCTGCGGCATTTTTCCCCGTGGTGTAAAACGCCCAGCAGACATTGTCGCCGGTGGAGTTGAACGAGCCCCCGAACGCCACGCCGCCGTTCCCGGGGGAGGCGGTGTTCGTGGGGGTGATCATTACCCGCTGGCGGCTGCTTCGCGCGGCTGCCTCGAAGACGCTTCGGTCCGTGGTGACGTTGATGTTGAACGGTTGAAAATCCTCGGACACACGCTGCCAGATGTCCTTGATCTGGTTGTTGTTGACGTTGGCGGGCGCCACCGGAAAGTTCCCCCAGCCGGGCCAGGGGCCGGGGCCGCCCTCAAAATCGAGAAAAACGACTGCGGCCGCACCGGGGAGGCTCTGGAGGGGAATGATTCCGTTTTGCGAGGGAGGAATCGGTATGTCCGTCGGGTGGGTTTGCGGAGCGTTGAGCGGAGTATCGCCCAGTTCCGCCTCGGCGTTCGGCCCTGCGGCGGAGGCGGGCTCCTCCGGAGGTTCCGGCAAGCCGACGCAAAGAACCTCGTCGATCCTGCGCGGAACGAGCTGGGTGGAACCGCCTGGCCCCGAAGGCTCCAGCCGGTAGGCGACGATTCCGTCGTCAAAGCGGACGTTTCCGAAAAACGCTCCTGCCACCCCCGGTTCGCTCTGGCGATGGAAGAAGTAGAACCCCGGTTGCGGCGAGGAAAGGCGGCCCTGAACGGTCGTGATGCCGTGGGCGTCACGTTCGATCAATTCCACCGAGCCGGAGGCAAGACCTCCGCCCGGAAGCTCGAATTGCACGCCGTTTCCACTGACGATCCGGTCGAGGAAATCCGCGGGAATCGCGAGGGGCTCCGGCGCATTCGGGATCGGGGTGGGCGGTTCCGGAACCGGCTGTGCGCCGGGGCGGCCCGGTCTCGTTTCGACGAGCGGCGGCCCGGATGGGGATGCGGCGGCTGGAGCGGGAGCGGAAGGAGGCGCCGGATTCTGCGACGGGACCTGTCCGACGGACGGTGATGACGCGGGCGTGGAGGTTGCGGAGGCGACCGATGGGGAGGGGGCTTGCGGCGATGCGGAGGGCGCGGCGGCACGCCAGGCAAAAATCGCGCCCGCCACGACGGCGACAGCGATGATCACCAGAAGGGCGACAAATCGTTTGGTCATTCAGAGCGAAGGGGGTGGGGGAACTGGAACGCTCCAGAATATCGCTTCTTTGGAAAATTGCGACCGATTCCTGTCGCAAATCCTTGAGACTGGGCAGTCTTTTGCGACACCCGCACCATCTCGAGCCATGATCATCGCGTTCCTGCCGGAGCGCACTTGTCTTTTCATACGCGGGGAACGATGATGAGACACGAAACCCCTTGGAATGGATACCGAGCACTCAGAGAACTGGCATTTGAAGAAGTATGGCACGGGTGAGGTCTTCGGGCCGGTGCCATTCAGCAAGATTGTGGAATGGGCCAGCACGGCGCAGGTCGCGCCGCAGGACATGGTGTCGGATCACACCAACGTCTGGACGAAGGCCCCGATGGTGCCGGAGTTGAAGATGGACTGGATCGTCAAGCTCGACGACGACCATTACTACGGCCCGACCACGATTGGTGCGCTGCTCGAGTTTTTGGAAAACGGTGAGATCCAGGGGGATACCGCCATTCTGGACTGCTGCACCGGCGAGGAGATGAAATTTCAGGACGCGCCGTTCTTCCCGAAACCGGAGGAGGATGTGTCCGATGAGATGCTCGCCCTCCGCTCGCCTTCGAAGGGAATTCTCCGTCTCGGTTTGCAAAAGCGGATCCGCGAACTCGAGGTCAGTCTTCTGGAAAAACGCCGTCAGCTCGACATGGCTGCGGACACCATCCATCGCCTCGAGGCCCGCGTGAAGGAACTCGAGAAGCATATTCGCGATCTTCGCGGTTTCTCGGCGTCCACCTGACGGCTGCGATGCCGGGCGGCGGGGCGGAGCGGATTTTCCTATACGGCACGCTGCGTCGCGGCGCGTCGCGGGACGCCACCCGGTTTTATTCCGGCGTGGAATTTATCGTGACCGCCCGGGTGCGGGGGCGCCTTTACGATCTCGGCGAATATCCCGGCCTGCGCCTCGACGGAACCGCCGATTGGGTCGTCGGTGAGGTCTTCGATGTGACGCCGGGCGACCTAGCCGGTCTCGATGAATGGGAGGGCATCCCCGCCGGTGCCACCGAGGGTGGGGAATACCGCCGGTTGCGCGCTGACGTCGTAACGGAGGGCGGCGGGACGCTCCCGTGCTGGGTTTACGAAGTCTCGGCGGAGCGTGTCGCCGGAGCTCCGGTCGTCGCGTCGGGCGACTGGCTTGCGCGAGGTTGATCGGGTTCACCGGCAAACGGGACTTGCCATTGCGGGTCGTGTCCCATTTTCTCGTTCGACCCAATTACGAACGATTTTATGAGCCTCGACATCGACTCCCTTTCCCTCGCGTGCCGTGACGCGCGCGGCCTCGCCATCGACGCCGTTTCGGCTTGCAAGTCCGGCCATCTGGGCCTGCCCCTCGGGGCGACCGAAATCGGCGCCTCGCTTTACGGTTACGCGCTCTCCCACAATCCCGACGAGCCGCGCTGGCTCAATCGCGACCGCTTTGTGCTCTCGGCCGGACACGGCTCGATGTTCCTTTACAGCTGGCTGCACCTTTCCGGGTATGCCGTGAGCCTTGACGACGTGAAGGCATTCCGCAGCCTGCACAGCATCACGCCGGGTCACCCCGAGTTTCACGAGACGCCGGGCGTCGAGGCGACGACCGGACCGCTCGGGCAGGGTGTTTCAAATGCGGTCGGCTACGCGATGTCCGCGAAGATGGCCGAGGCGAAATTCAATACGGCCGAGCACAAGATTTTCGACCACCACGTGGTGTGTCTCGCGGGTGATGGCTGCCTGCAGGAGGGCGTCGCACAGGAGGCGTCCGCGCTCGCCGGCCACCTCGGCCTGGACAACCTCATTCTCTTTTACGACTCGAACAACGTGACGCTCGACGCGATGGCGCCCGTCTCGCAGAGCGAGGATACCGCCGAGCGTTACAAGGCCTACGGCTGGGAGGTTTACGAGATCGACGGCAACAACCTCGAGGAGGTTGTCGCGACGTTCGAAAAGGCGAAGGCCGCAACCGGGAAGCCGCAGTTCATCATCGCGAAGACGATGATCGGCAAGGGCATCCCCGAGGTCGAGGGAACGAACAAGGCGCACGGCGAGGCGGGTGTGAAGTTTGCCGATTCGGCGCGCAAGGGACTCGGCCTGCCCGACGAGAAATTCTACGTCGATCCGAAGACGCGGGCCTATTTCGCCGCGCACAAGGAGAAGTTGAAGGCAGCCTACGCGGAGTGGCAGAAGACCTTCGAGGCGTGGAAGGCGGGCAACGCCGACCTCGCTGCGGAACTGGAGGCCGCGGTCTCCGGAAAGGTGCCTGCGCTGCTGCCGTTGATTCCCGAGTTCAAGCCCGATGAGACGATCGCCACGCGCAAGGCAGGCAGCGTCGTGCTTCAGCCGATCGCACGCGCCATGCCGACGCTCATCAGCGGCAGTGCGGATCTGCACGGTTCCACGCTGAACTACATCGAGGACGGCGGAAATTTTGACCGTCAGAATCGCGAGGGGCGGAACATTCACTTCGGCATTCGCGAACACGCGATGTGCGGCATCATGAACGGCTTCGCCTACGACGGCATCTTCCGTCCGAGCGGTGCGACGTTCCTGGTTTTCAGCGACTACGGACGTCCGTCCATCCGTCTCGCCGCGCTCTCGCACCTGCCGTGCGTCTACATTTTCACGCACGACTCGGTCGGTGTCGGTGAGGACGGTCCGACGCACGAACCCGTGGAGACGGTCGCCGCATTGCGGGCGATTCCCGGGCTGGATGTCATTCGTCCCGCCGATCCCGAGGAGACGGCGGGCGCGTTCGCCGCGGCATTCGAAAAGACGGATGGCCCGACGCTGCTCGTGCTCAGCCGGCAGAACCTTCCGAACCTCAGCGAGATTCCCGTGCAGACGCGCCGCGAGGGCGTGTTCAAGGGCGGCTACATCGCGAAGAAGGAAACCTCCGCACTCGAGGCGATTCTTCTCGCGACCGGCAGCGAACTGCAGCACGCGATGAAGGCCGCCGAACAGCTCGGCAGTGGCGTGCGCGTCGTCTCGATGCCGTGTTTCGAGCGCTTCGAGCGTCAGGATGCGGCATATCGCGAGGAGGTGCTCCCGTCCTCGTGCCGCAAGCGTGTCAGCATCGAGGCGGGCATTTCCGATCCGTGGTTCCGCTTTGTGGGACTGGACGGCAAGGTTCTCGGCATCGACCGTTTCGGCATGAGCGCTCCTGGCAGCGTCGTGATGAAGGAACTCGGCATGACGCCGGAGAATGTCGTCGCGGCGGTGAAATCGCTTTGAGCGACCCGGCACGCGACGCGAAGGAAGGACGCGAAAGCAGGTCATAACCGACACTATGATCGAAGGATCGTTTGATCCGTCCCGCTCTTCGTGTCTTCGTGTGAAATTCCATGTCGTTGCAAAAATTCGATCCTGAGCTCATCCACCGGAAGGCGGAGGAGTTCGAGTCCGCGCCTCTGGAGGAAATTCTCCGGTGGACGTGGGAGACCTATGGCGCAAAGGCCGCGATCGGCACGAGCTTCCAGGGGGCGGGGCTCGTGGTCATCGATACGTCCGTGCGCAATGGCTTCCGGTTTCCGGTCTTCACGATCGACACCGGGCTGCTCTTTCCCGAGACGCTCGACCTGAAGGCGAAGCTCGAGAAACGCTTCGGGATCGAGATCGAGTCCCTGAATCCCGAGCAGACCGTCGAGGAGCAGGCTGCCGAACACGGACCCGAGCTGTGGAAGCGGTATCCCGACCTCTGCTGCACCATGCGGAAGGTGATTCCGCTGCAACAGAAGTTGAAGACGCTCGACGTCTGGATCACCGGCCTGCGGCGTCAGCAGTCCAGCACGCGGCAGCAGACGAAGATTCTCGAACTCTACAAGTTCGATGTGCTTCGGGATCAATACATCCTCAAGGTGAACCCCATGGCGACGTGGACTCGCGACGCCGTGCAGGCGCATCTTCGGGAGCACAACATTCCGACGAACCCTCTCACCACGCAGGGCTACCGCAGCATCGGCTGCGTTCCCTGCACGCGGCCCGTTGGAGAAGGCGAGGATGAGCGGGCGGGGCGGTGGACCGGATTCGACAAGGCCGAGTGCGGCATTCACACCTTCCTCGGCGACAACATCTGATCGCGCACGGAAAAAACAGCCGGTGCGATGACCGGCCTTCGCTTTCCTACGACTGCGGTTGCAGGCTGCGGGGACGCGCGAAAATTCCGAGCGATTCGAGGATTTCGCTGCGTTCGCCACGGAGGAAGGCGAGCAGCTCGGTGCGGGCCCGCAACGCGTCGATTCCGCGATCCTGCAGTTGCGTCAGCAGGTCATGAAACATGGACCGGCGGCGGAGGCCTGCATTGGTATGGTCGCGACGATCCATACAGAACGTGCCCATTGTGGAGCCGCAGCGGCAGTTTCGCATCATGACGACCTGCTGGAGTCCGTCGGTGTCGATGTCGTATCCCATCAAGCCGCTTCCCTGGCGGACGGGGGAGGTGCCGTCGACGAAGGCGTCCATCGTGGGATAGGTCGCGCCGCATTTCGGGCACGTCTTGGGGAACTCGCCTTCGAGAAGAGCCAGAAGGCCCTCGTAAATCGCGCGATCGTCGCTCATCGCTGTCTCTAAGAAAGGGGGATCGTCGGGGGCTTGTCAATCCAACCCCGAAGTGGATTGAAGAACATCCGTATCGCTTTGCGAGCGTTTTCCAAACACAATCTTCCTTTTCATGAGTTCGAAGGATCGCGCTGGCATTCGTGTAGAAGGGCAGAAGATGGAGGTGCTCGGTCGCCTCACCAGCGCGGTTATCCACGATCTGAACAATCTCCTGACGGTGATCGGCCTCAATGCCGCATTGATCGAGGGCGGGGAATTAAGTCCCGAGGACGTGATTTCCGCCGCGGAGAAGATATCCGAAGCATCCCGCCATTCCGCAGAGCTCACGCGCAAGGTGCTGAATTTTGCCAGAAAGAGCCGGGCCGAGTCGGAACCCATGCAGCCGGACGAGGTGGTGGAGGGACTGCTTCGCATGCTCTCTCCGTTGATCGCGCGCCGCGTGGCGGTGCGTGTGAATCCGGGCTGCGGTGCGTGGATTCACGGGGACCGGAGCGCGATCGAACTCGCGGTGATGAACCTCGTGCTGAACGCCGCGGACGCGATGCCCGGTGGCGGCGAAATTGTCATCACGACCAGTCTGCGCGAGGCGCCGGAAGGACTGCGGGGGTGTGCACCGGGAACCTATGCACAGATTTCGGTCGTGGATGCCGGCGAGGGAATCGATCCGTCGATCGGAGATTCGATCTTCGAACCGTTCTTTACGACGAAGGCTCATGGCACCGGCATGGGACTCTCGATCGTCAGTCACGTTGCGAGCACTCACGGCGGAACCGTCGAATTTGACAGCCGGCCCGGCGAGGGTTCGGAGTTTCGACTGTTGGTTCCAGTGGCCGCGCCACCCGATGCCGTGGATTGTGACCGGATTCCCGGGACGCCGCAGATGGCGCGCCGGCGCGGAACGGCACTGCTCGTCGAGGACGACGGGGCGATCCGTGGCTTGACGCGGCGGCTGCTCGAGCGCCAGTTCGAACGGGTCCTGGACGCTCCGACGGCCGAGGATGCCCTGGAAGTCTGGACATCGGAGCGGGGCGGTATCGACCTGCTCCTGACGGACCTGATGTTGCCTGGCGAGATGTCCGGCCGGGCGCTCGCGCTGCGATTGCTCGAGGAGAATTCGAACCTGCCGGTGCTCTACATGAGCGGTTATGGCAGCTCTTGGGATGACCGCTCGTTCCTGACCGAGTCGAATTTTCTGGCGAAGCCATTCCCGCCGGATGCGCTTGAGCGCGCGGTGTCCGGCGTGCTGCCTGCGGGTTAGCGCGATGCAGGCCGGGCCCCGGAACTATCTGCGCGAGCTGCTGCGCAACCAGATCTGGCAGAGCGCAAACTTCGTCTCGAAGGCGCTGTTTCTGGTGTTGCTCACGCCGATGATGCTCGCCGCGTGGGGCGACGAACGCTACGGGCTCTTTGCGCTCGCGTCCTCCCTGCTGGTTTCGATGGCGCTGCTCGACGGCGGGGTGCGGAACCTCACCCGGCTGCGGCTCGTGGAGGCGACAAATGCGGGTGACGAGGAGGCGTATCGGAGAACCTTCGCCTTTGGCGTGCTGACGTTCGGCACGGTGGTGTTGATCGCGACCATCGCCGCCGCGGGACTGGCAGCGGCGGGCTGGTTGAAGGAATGGTTCAATCTTCCTGCGGGCGGCTCGCTTGTGCTGGTGGTGACGGTCGCCCTGACGGGGACCATGATGATGTCGATCTTCGGCCTGGAGCCGCGGGCCGCACGGGGGAGTCTTTCGAGCATGAAGGCTGCGAACACCTGGGGCGCGCTGGTCGCCATCCCGGTGGTCGCGGGAGCGGTGTGGGCAGGCTGCGACGTGCTCGCGGCGGTGGTGCTCTATTCGTTGTGCCTGATCGTCCCGAACGTGCTCTACATGATCTCCGACGGGGTGTTCGCGCTGCAGCCGTGGCGGTATGTCACGCAATTCACCCCGCGCGTGTTCGCCGCCACGCTTCGGGATGGGTTCTGGTATTACCTAACGACGGTGGCGCTCGTGGTCAAAACGCACGCGCTCACCTTCGTTGTTGCGGCGATGGCCGGACCTGCGGAGGCGGGCATTTTCTATATCCTGCTGCGATTCACCGAACTCATTGGCACCGTGGGTGCGACTGCGAGCGAGACTTCGCTGGCGGAGCTTGCGGCGGCGGGTTCCGATGCGGAGCGGGGCAGGAGTTTTCGGCAGGGGTGGAGCTACGTGGCCCTTTTTTCGCTCTACGGCGCGGTGGGGTTGGCCCTGCTGGGCGACCATGCGCTCGACCTGTGGCTGCGGGGGCACTACGAGCTGCGTGAGGGAACCATGATTGCAATGGCAGTGTTCGGCCTTGCCGGCGCGTTGAGCAGAATGGTGGTGAATGCCTCGATGGGACTTGGCGCGGCGCGTGGAGCCGCAATCGGCAATCTTTTCGAAGCGGTGGCGGATGTCGCGCTCGCGGCGGTGGGATACCGGCTCCTGGGCCTGCCTGGCCTGTTCCTCGGCGGAAGTCTCGGAATTCTCTGCATGCTGCCCGCTGCGGTCCGGGTCTCGACGCGGTGTGACCGATCGTGGGTCGGGAACTACCTGCGTCCGCTGCTGCCGCTGCTGCCCGGGCTGGCCGGGGCGGCGGCGATGCTGGCAATCGCCGCGCGGTTTTCCCACTGGTCCGCGTGGATGGTCGGAGCCGGAGCTGCGGGAATTCTGGCGTTGATTTCCCTCCGACGGATGCACGCCGCGGCGTGAGCGGGATTCAGGAGCGTCCTGCAGCACGCGGGCAAATCGAACGCGGGCAGCCCTGAAGGACGGCGCCCTTCACGCGCCAGCCCTCGTTGGTCACCCGCTCGGAGCAGGCGAGGAATTCCTCGATCGTGGCACGCCGATACCGGCCGGTGAGAATTACCGGACTCCCTTGCGGAAGCGTCAGCAGCATGGACCAGTCGGCGAGGATCGGCGGAGAGTCGACGAGGATGAAATCCCATTTTTCGAGCAACGCGGGCATCGCCTCGAGCAGGGGTTTCCTCGAGAGGAGGTCGTCGATGTCCCGGTGTTTGGTGACCGGGCTGAGGACGGCCAGTTCGCGGATCGCCGAGTAGGAAATGTAGTCGTCGGGGGAGGCGTCCTCGGACGCCAGCCACTCCGTGAGGCCGATCTTCGGATGGATGCCGAGCTTTTTCGCCTGCCGGGGTGCGTTCAGATGGAGGTCGATGACGAGGGTCCGCTTTTCCGCCTGGGCAAGGAGGATCGCGATGTTCGCGATGAGGTCGGACTGGTAGTTGCCGTGCTGCTGCACGGAGGTGAAACCGACGATCCGGTTCCTCGAATTTCGCGAGCCCGAACGAAGGAGTTCGCTCCGGAGAAAGCCGAGTCCGATCGGGTATCCGGGATGGTCGAAGATGTTGCGACTCCTGGTGCCCTTGAAGAGCGGCGTATAGCGGGGCAGCAGGGTGAGCACCGGCACGTGCGCGCGGCTTTCGAGCTGCGCGGCGGACTTGACCCGGGTGTCGAAGAACAGCCGGCCGCCGATGACCGCGCCGGAGAGCGCGAGTCCGAAAATCGTCCCCAGGAGCAGATTCAGCCAGAGCTTCGGACGCACGGGCTTCATCTGCGGAGTGGCGCGGTCGATGGTGACGATGATGCTCGCCGGGCCGGTGGAATCAATATCGTCTGCCTGCGCGAGTTCCTTCATTTTTGCCGGATCGGCGTAGCTCTGGGTCAGCGCGGCGACCTGCTCGCCCATCCGGTCGATGCGGGCCGATTCCTCGCGCAGATTGTCGCGCAGGTCCTCCTCCTGGGTCCGGGCAATCTCGAGCTCCGATCGCAGGGCGACGACGAGCTGCCGGACATGGTCCTGGAGCTGGGAGACCAGCCCTTCGACCTCCGACCGCTTGCCCGAAAGTCGGACCCCACGACTGGCGGTGGCGGCGATGCTGTCGTATTCGGACTGCACGAGCATGAGCTGCGTCTTGAGGTTGTTCAGCGTGGGATCATTGGCGAAACTCGGGAACGACTCGATCGGAAGACCCTGTTCGATATGCTTGTCGAGTTCGGCATTTTCGCGCTCGAGCTTGATCCGCTGCGCGGAGACCTGGGAAAAGTCGTTGAGCAGGTTGTCCGACAGCGAGCGCGCGATTGTCATGCTCTGGCGGAGGGTGTTGAGCTTTCCGCCGATCACATTGTAGAGCTGGATTTCGTCGAGGACGGCGTTGGCGACCTGTGCGGCGAACTCGGGATCCTGAGAGACCGCGACGATCTCGCCCAGGCGGCTGTCGCGAATCGCTTCCACGCGGACGTTTGCCTCCGGGATCCGGCCGGCGAGTTTGAGAGGTGGATCCAGTTCCTGAAACACGACGCGATTGGACCCGGTGCCGAGGTCAAGCCGCTGTTCGATGCCGTGGGCCATGTCGCGGCTTGGGATGCTCAGGATGATCGTCTGGATGAGCTGGCGCTCCGTCTCGGCATCGACGGTTTCCTTGCCGCCGGTGTAGGGCAGTTTGTCGATGACAAATTTTGCCGTCGCCTCGTAGGCGCGGGGCGTGCGGGATTGAATGAAAAGCCCGAGGCCGATTCCGAGAGTCAGGAAGATGATCAGGACCGGGAGATTCTCGAAGACGAGCCGGGCAAGATCCGGGAATCCCATCGGAGGGGCCGGCGCCGTGGAACGTAGCTCGTCAACGCGTTCGGTGGGTGCGGTCACAGGAAATTCTTCGGAACAGTGATAACGTCGCCGGGCTGGAGAAGGAAGTTCTGCACAAGGTCCTCCCCGCGCATCATATCGCGCAGGTCGAGCTCATAGACCTCGACGGTGCCGGCGTTTTCCCGCAGGAGCCGGACGCGGCGCTTGTTGGCGAGAGGGGTGAACCCGTTGGCCGCGGCAATCGCATCCATCACGCGCATCGGACTTTCTCCAAGATCGGTGTGAATCTGGTGAAACACCTCGCCGAGGACGGAAACGCGATTGCCTCGAAACTCCCGCACTTCGATCTTCGTGGCGCCCGGGTAGGCCTTGCGAATCTTCGCCCTGGCCTCTTCTCCGGTGAGGCCCGCCACCTCGATCGGTCCGGATGGAGTGATGATCATGCCATCCTGATCCACGGTGAGCACATCCACGTAGCCGTCCGGCAACGTCACGTGAATCTGGTCCAGCACCGCCAGCGTAAAGGGCACCGTGTAGGTGTTTACCGGAACGGTGGGATCCCGGACCTCCTTCTTTTGCGTCGATGCGCAACCCGCCAGAATTGCGAGGGTGGCGAAAATTGCACAGGTTCGGAACATTTGAGCGGAGCTACGTAGAATCATCTCCCGACTTTTGCAACTTCTCATCTCTAAAATTTCCATGCAGCGCCAAAGGAAATGCGCGTTCCTTTGATCGGGAGGCCGCTTCCCTTGATATTTTCGGAGTGACTGTAACCGACCTTCACAAAGATCCGGGAGCTGTTTCCCTCAAATCGTTCCGGAAAGGCATAGGCAACCTCCAGTTCCGGCCGGATCTGGTAGGTGAGGTCGCCGGAGGTCTGGAACTCGTTGAGGGCGAATCCAAAATATGGAGTTAGATACCAGTTTTCGCCGAGGAAAATTTCTCCTTTCACCTGCAGGAGCGTGGAGACGTAGTTGTCGTTTTCATCGAGTTCGTTGAAGACGTAGTCGCGATCGTAGCGGAAGGTGGGGCGGAAGCGCTCCGTCCAGTCGAAGGTGGTGTAGCCATTGAATCGCAGGCCGCCCATGTTGCGCGCGCCTGGAGGGGGACCGTCGAGTTCGATGGATCCGTAGCCAATGAAGAGTTCCGTGTAGAGCCGGGGATCCGGTTTTCCCTGCCAGCCGGTGCCCACGAAAATCTCGCTCCCGGCGGGACCCCGGTCAGGGGAGGTGTAGCGATAACCGCCGTAGAGGAGAACGCTGGTTTCGTGAAACACCCGGTAACTGAGCGTCTGGCGGGTCTGCGCGTAGTTGAAGTTGATGTAAGCCGGATCGGTATGGCCGAAATAAAAATAGCCGAACGTTTGCTCGAGCCGGGTGCGCTCGGTGAATTTGTATTGGGCAATGAGTCCCGGCGAGACGCGGATTCGCCGGGTGCGGTTGACGAGATCCACGAGCAGCAGATTGGTGCCGGTGATGTCCGAAAAACTGAAAATCGGCCGCCAGATTGCTCCGGAACGGCCGATGCGCGAGGAGATCTCCAGCTTTTGATTGAAGGCGCTGAGGTCGGGGTTCAGGTAGAAGAGATCGGCGTAGGCCTCGTAGGAAGTCTGGAGCGCCACGATGGAGTCGTAGCCCTCGATCCATGCCGAGTCGGGGGTTCCGAGGTGAAAATCGAACCCCGCGCGCGGAGTGACGTAAAAGTCGGTGATTTCGTTGGTCGGGGTGAGGTTGACGTTGGTGTCGAACGATTGGGCGATGCCGAACCACGGGTAGATTTCGAAAAGCCCCGGGCGGTAGATGCGCGGACGCACGCCGATCGATGGGATGTAGACTGTTGAAGGTCGAAACGATGACAGGTCCGGCGGGGGAAGGTATTGTGGCGGGACGATCGCCGTCACCGAGTCGTAAAAGGGTCGGGTGAGCCGGAAAAGAGGGACGAAGCCGCTTTCCTCCGGGGCATCCCGGTGTTCGAGGGAGGGGATGGCGCGCAGGCGGGAAAGCCCGGGCTCGAGAGTGGCCGGGACGAGTTCCTCCGGCGAGGGGGATTCCGTGTTGTCGTCGCCAAACCACAGGCCGCGATTTCGATCCTCCTCGGCCGGGGCGGTGAAGACGATTCCGGCTGCGAGGGCGAGGACCGCGACGAGGCGGCTAGGCGCGAGGTTCATTCGCGCACTTCCTGCGGGCTTCCCCCAACGCTTTGCGCAGTTCGACGATGCTCAGCGGTTTGGCGAGCACGGAGAGAATGCCCAGACGCTCGACTTCCTTCATGTCGACGAGGTCCGGCCACCCCGTGAACAGCACCACCGGCAGATTGAGTCCTTTTTCTCGAAGTTCCCTCACGATGGTGAGGCCGTTGCGGGCGGCATCGGGCGTGCCTTCAATCACGTAATCGAGCAGGAGGGCATCGATGTTCTCGGAGGTGATGACCCGGGCAATGCCGGTCGACTCCGTCATGTGAATGCAATCCCATCCGCCCTGATGGGCGATGCGACCGACGATCGCGCCCACCTCCTGCTGATCATCGACAATAAGCAGTTTCATGCCGACTGGCTGGCGGCGGCCGGCGGGAGCACACGCGCGGCGTTCTCGAGGCTGCGGCGCAAATCCTGAACGCACAGTGGCTTCTCGAGCACGGTGATGACGCCGAGTTCCTGCGCCTCCCTGGGATCGATGCGGTTGGTCCAGCCGGAGAACAGGATTGCCGGCAGATTCAGACCCTTCGCGCGCAGGTCGCGCAGGACGCTGATCCCGTTGTGCGGAGACCAGGGATTGCCATCGATCGCGTAGTCAAGCATCAGGACGTCGACCCCGTCATGCGTGATGCGCTCGTCCAGGCGGTCGACGGAGGTGCTGTGATAGGCCTTCCAGCCGCTTTGCGAAGCGACACGACTGATGATTTCCCCGACGGGACCCTGGTCGTCGACGACAAGGACTTTCAGTGGTCTGTTGGATGGCACGCGTGTGGGAATGGCAGTGCGGTTCTTAATACGCATTTTTTGGAGGAGCAAGCGTCATCAGCATGATCCGGATGTCGAGGGCCAGGCTCCAGTTCTCGATATAATAAAGATCATATTCCAGCCGGTCTTCCAGCGAGGTGTTGCCGCGCAGTCCGTGGACGGCGGCCCACCCGGTCACGCCAGGTTTGCAAGTATGTCGCAAATTATAATAGCGGACGGTGTCCCGGAATCCCTCCACAAATTCCGGCCGTTCCGGCCGCGGACCGACCATGCTCATCTCGCCCTTGAGCACGTTCCAGAATTGCGGCAACTCGTCGAGATTCCAGGAACGCATGAAAGCGCCAATCTTCAGTCGCCGCGGATCGTCGCCCACGGCCCAAACGGCGCCCGTTTCCTTCTCGGCGTCGACACGCATCGAGCGAAGTTTGATGATCTGGAATGGCTTGTCGTGCAGCCCGAGGCGGGTCTGCCGGTAGAAAATCGGCCCCGGCGACTCGCGCCGGATCAGGATGGCGAGCACCGCGATGATGGGGGCGGATACGATGAGACCGAACGAGGCGCAGACGATGTCCAGAGCCCGTTTCAGGAAGCGATTGATGTATCGATCGTGGTGGAGGTCGTTGATTCCCATCACCGGGATGCCGCCGAGCACCCGGACGCTCAGGCGGTTGGCCCAGACATCGAACGCGGAGGGAATCACCCGCAGGCTGACCATGGCGTCCGCACAGATGGCGATGATGTCGCGGAGTTCCTTCCAGCGCACCCGGCCCTGCTCGGTCAGAACCAGGGTGATGTCCTCCTTTTCGATGACCTCCTCGAATTTCGAAATGGGGCCCAGCGGCTTGAGGCCGGCCTGGAATGCCGGAGAATCCTCCGGGCGTTCCTCGTCGGCATGGAAGAAGCCGACGACCTGCTGGAAGTTCCGCATCTCGGCCTGCAGGGACCTCAGAACGCGCTCGATGCGTTCGCTCCAGCCGACCACGGCGATGCGTTCGATCGACACGCCATGGACGACCTTCAGATCGATCAGTCGCACGATGCCGCGTCCGATGGCCAGCAGCAGGGTGCAGATCAAGCAATGCACGCCCAGGAAGGGCAGGTATTGGATGTCGAGGCGATCGGAGACAAGGAATCGGCTCGCCATAAAAATGACGGTCGCCACGGAAACCGCTCCGGGAAGCAGGTAGGTTAGCGAGCGAAAGCGGACGAACGCGCTCCAGCGATACGCGCCGAAATGGCGCAGAGAGCCCAGAATCAATGCCCCGAAAAAGATGCAGTTAAGCAATGTGACTCGATCGGCCGAGGGTGCCGTTTCCCGCGGGGCGAACTCCCACCACAACAAAAACGCCGCTGGAAAAGACAGCGCGACGGCAAGAAAATCACCGACGCTCAACGAGAACGTCCAGTCGAATCGGTGTTTTCTTCCTCGATACATGTTTTGCTAGTGGTCAGATTTGAACACGGAGGCAAGGTGAAAGAACAGAGGGATTGGTCTTCTCCATGTCCTAGATCATGAATAACTTCCTCTTTTCGCGTGACTGATCCCCGTCAAATCGCTCGCAACCGGCCGGGTGCGCCCATCCACATGCTTCCGCCGGTTGGGATGGTGGCGATTTTCCTCATTTTGCTCGGTTTGATCGTGCCGGTTTCCTGCTGGCTCGGACTTTCCGGGACTTCCTTCGTGACCGATCCGGAGGAGTGGAGCGGGTCGGGGTGGCCGCCGATTGTCGCAGCCATGCTGGCGTTGACGCTGTTTGCGGTTCCCCTGCTGTGGGTGCTGGTGTCGCGTCGAATGGACCTGGTTTCCCTCTCGCTTGCGCAGAACGCGCTGATCTTCGTTGGGTATTTTTTCATCGAAACCACGGCCTTCAAAATCGCGTGGGAAGGCAGGGACATGCTCCGGGTGGTCCCGCTGGTGCTGCTTTTCAACGCGGTCGGCTTTTGCGTGTTGCTGCTCGCCCTGGGCGGGACTTACGGACTCGCAACCGCAGCCGGGGTGCGACTGCCCTCGTTGCAGGCCGATCCGGGGCGGATGGATCGGAACCTCCGGTTGTTTTTCCTGGTGATCGGGCTCGTGGCCGCGACCATCATCGCACTGCCGATGGCCGCCTCGGGGCGCATTCCCTTGCTGGAATCCGACTCAACGGCAGCACGGTTCGAAATCGTGAAGCACCCGGCCCTGCGTGCGCTCTATCACCTGGGCACGGCCCTGCTGCCCTTTGTCGTGGGAGGCTTGATCGTGGGAATTGCCCGGCGCCCCATTCGTGCCATCGGCCTCGACGGTTTTCTCGTTGCGGCGATCGTCATCATTCAGCTTCTCACGTCAAACCGACTGCCCCTCGCGATCACCCTCGTGGTCACCGCCACGCTCCTGAGCATGGAACGCCGGGTGCCGAGGGTCGTCCTCGCCGGGGCGTTTGCCGGCTATCTCGTGCTCTTTGCGGGGTTGAGTGGGTTTACGGGCCTGCTGCGGGCCGGTGACGCGGTGAAAGAGAATATCGTCGAGGAAAGCCTGAAGGAGGCGTTTCTCGGGGACAATCTCATCGACCTGCGCGACGGCGCGTGGGTTTTCAGCCACTGGGACGGGCAGCCGCTCATGGGGCGCACGTATCTGGGGGGGCTGACTTCGATGATGCCCAGCGCACTGTTTCCGGAGAAAAAGGAGTGGCATCTAGGCATTACCGGAGTCCGGATGGTCGGATGGGACCCGGAGCACCACTTCGGGCTTCGCATCACCTTCTTCGGCGAGTCCTTCCTGAATTTCGGCTGGGCGGGAGTGGTCGGTCTGGGTGTGCTTCTTGGGGCGGCATTTGGCCTTCTGCTGCGATGTCTGCATCTTGCGGGGATGTCGGAAAAACCCTGCCTTGTCCGGAACGTGAAGATCGTGATGCTCATCCAGATGCTCCTGCCGCTGTCGAATACCAGCGACGCCTTCACGACGTGGTCGATGCTGGGAATGTTCGCGATGATTCTTTTCTTTGTCGATCTGCCCGCGCGCTGGACTTCGCGACATGCGCGTTCCCATCAGCCACGGCGGTATGCTGCGAGTCGCGCTTAACGGCAGGTTTTCCGGCACGCGGCAGCCGACGGGAACGCAAACCGTCGCCTTCGCGCTGTTCGACGCCATCATTCGCGCTGATCGGCCCGGCGTGGAAATCGTTGCCTTTGCAGATCCGCGTTTCACGGGCGTCGATGCCTGGCGGAACCTCCCCGGAACGAACCTGGTGGAGGTGCCGTTTCAAGACTGGTCGCGCGGTCGGGCGCAACTTTGGGAGCAATTCGTTTTCCCTTTCGCGAGCCGCCGGTGGAAATGCTCGATCGCGCACCATCCGATAATGACGTCGCCCATCTTCCGGAACGGCCTTCTGAGCGTCGTGACGCTGCACGATCTGAACTTTTACCATCACCCGGAGTGGTTCTCGTGGAAGATCCGCGCGGTTTTCGGGGTGACGGCGCTTCCCGGCCTCCGCCTTGCCGACCGCGTGGTCGTGATCTCCGACTATGTCCTCGAGGATGCCCGTCGCACGCTCCGGATTCCGCCGGAACGTCTCCGGCGCGTCTACAATGGCGCGAAGCCTCTCGAACTTTCCCCCGACCCACCGGCGGTGCCTGCTCCGTATCTCCTCTGCGTAGGCTCCCTTCAACCGCACAAGAATCTCGCGCGCCTCATCGAAGCCTACCGGTTGCTCAAGCCCGGCTTCCCATCGCTGGAACTTCATGTCGTGGGACGACCCCAGGCGGGATTTTCCTCCGATCCGCGATTGCCGGACCTCCTCGCGACACCCGGCGTTCGGATCCTCGGCTATCTCTCCGAGCGGGAGCTCGGCGACGCCTACCGAGGTGCGAAGCTTTTCTGCTATCCGTCCATGGAGGAGGGATTCGGACTGCCATTGATTGAGGGAATGGCTGCCGGAACCCTGACGCTGACCTCGAATGCCTCCTGCCTGCCGGAGATCGCGGGCGGGCATTCGATCCTCGTCGATCCGCGGTCTGTGGAATCGATCGCCGGGGGAATCCGGATGGCGCTCGAAATGCCGGATGGCGAACGGGCGCGCCGGCTCGAGGAGGCCCGCGAGTGGAGTGCGCGATTTTCGTGGCAGACCGCGGCACGTGAATACCTCGCCATTTACGAAGAGCTTCGATGAAGCCGCTGCACCGCATCCTGATGGCGGTCGAGCCGGGCAAGGACGGCGTCTTTGCCGTCGTGTGCGACCTTGTGCGCTGGCTTCATTTCCAGCACCCCGAGATCGAGGTGGATCTTGCGTATTCGAGTCGCCGCCAATTGGGCGGGGCTGATGCCCTGGCGGAGGAGGTGGAACGCCACGGGGGGGAGGCGGTCGATCTGGAGGTGTCGAATGCGCCGGAATTCGGAGATTTTGTCGCGGCGGCCAGGATCCGCTCGCTCGTTCGCCGGCGCCGGCCGCAGGTGGTCCACTGCCACAGCTCGAAGGCGGGAGCCCTCTGCCGGCTGCTGGCCATGGCGGGAGGATTTCCTCCTGTGATCTACACGCCGCATGCCTACTACGGCGTCGCCCGGGCCGGCGGCGTGAAGGAAATGTTCTACAACGGCATTGAGCGGGTGCTCGGACGGGTGGGCATCACCGCCTGCTGCTCGCCGGATGAAAAGGCGTTTGCCATGGAGGTTCTTCACCTCGATCCTTCCCGTCTCGTGGTGGTGAACAACGGCATCGACACCGATGTTTTTTCGCCGGCCAGCCCGGACGAGAAGGTGGCGCTGCGGGAAAAACTTGGAATTCCGGTGGATGGAAAACTTCTCGTGACCGTGGGCCGCGATTCTCCGCAAAAGAACTACGAACCGCTCTACGCGGCGCTCGGCCGGGTATTGAGCGCGGACTGCGGCATCCGCTTTGCCCATGCAGGCGAGGGGGCGGAGGAGCGACGTGCGGCATTGCCGGTTGCGGCTGTGAAGCGGGTTCGCGCATTCAATCACCTGAAAGCTCCGCAGGATCTGCTTCGCGCAGCGGATGGCTTCATTTTGGCGAGCCACTACGAAGGCCTGTCGCTCTCGATGCTCGAGGCGCTGAGCTGCGGATTGCGATTGATCCTGACCGACGTTCCGGGGCTGCGCACCGTCCGCGAAATGGGACTCGATTCCGTGATCTGGCTTCCCGGCTCGGCGCCGGGGGCCACGGATGTCGAAAAGGCCATCCGGGAATGGCGCGAAACGGCCGCCGAATCCGACCCGCGCCAACGCGAACTCGCCATCCGCGAGTTCGATCAGCGGCGGCAGTTCGAGAAGCTCGTTGAGCTCTATCGGACCGTCGCGTGAAGGCTTTCGATTTTTGCGCCGGGGTGTAACTTCGCCGCGATGGACGCGCTATCGATCCTGCTTCTCGTCGTTGCGATCGTGCTCGGCGCGGTCAGTGCCTGGCTCGGTGTGCGGCTTGCACGTGCCGGTGCGGAATGCGCCCGTTTGACGGCGCAGCTGGAGGCCGAGCGGGCGGGCGCGGCGGAGAAGCTCGCGATGGTCGAGGCCTCCCGGGCCAGACTCGCGGAGGAATTCAAGGCACTCTCCCTCGCTGCGCTCCAGGAAAACAACCAGCGCTTTCTCGAACTCGCGCGCGGCGATTTCGAACACAAACGGGACGCCGTCGATGCGCTGGTGAGGCCGATGCGCGAGCAGCTCGAAAAGTTTGGCGAGGCCGTTCGCGGGATCGAGAAGGAGCGGCTGGAGGCGTATGCGAGTCTGCGCCAGCAACTCGGCACCCTTGCCGAGTCCCAGCTCCGTCTCCAGTCGGAGACCTCCAATCTCGTGCGCGCGCTGCACGCGCCGTCCGCCCGTGGCCGCTGGGGGGAGATTTCCCTTCGCCGCGTCGTGGAACTCGTCGGCATGCTCGAGCATTGCGACTTCACCGAGCAGACGAGCGTCGAGTCCGATGCCGGACGGCTGCGGCCGGACATGATCGTCCACCTTCCCGGAGGAAAATCGGTCGTCGTCGATTCGAAGGTTGCGCTCGAGGCGTATCTGAACGCCCTGGAGGCCTCCGATGAAACTGCGAAGCTGGCGCACTTGAAGAACCATGCACGCCAGGTGCGCACCCACATCGACAAGCTCGCCAGCAAGAGCTATTGGGCGCAGTTCGAGCACAGTCCGGAAATTGTCGTCATGTTCATGCCGCTCGAGACCGCCTTCAGTGCCGCCGTTGAGAACGATCCCGGCATCATCGAGTGGGCGGTCGAACGCCGGGTGATTCCCGCATCACCCATGACATTGATCGCGCTCCTCCAGGCTGTTCACTACGGGTGGAAGCAGGAGCGCATGAGCGAGAACGCGCGCCGCATCAGCGAAGTCGGTCGCGAATTGCACGATCGCATCCAAAAATTCGCCGAACACATGGCCAGGGTCGGGCGCGGTCTCGGCAGCGCGATACAGGCCTACAACAGCGCCGTCGGCAGCATGGAACGCATGGTCCTGTCCAAGGCCCGCCAGCTCAAGAGTCTCGGAGCCGCTTCCGGAGACACCGAGATCGAAACGCCTCCCGAAATCGACACCGCCCCCCGGGAGGTGCAGTCCCTGCCGGATTGCTGACAGCGCCCTGAATTGACGAACGCGTCCGCCTGGAAAAGGCAGGCAGATTCCGGGCCTGCTAGCCGTTTCGATTCGGCGTGCCCAGGACCTGGGTGCGGGGAGGGAGCATGACGTTGTCGAACGTTTGGGTGAACATCGCCGCGGCGAAGAATGCAACCGCCCGGAATGTCCCGGTTCCCGTGTTGACGAGGTCATGGCGCATCGGCGTGGGGAGAACGAAGACACTGCCCGCCTCCACCTTGTGAACCGATCCATCCTCGAGATGAAGTTCTCCCGTGCCGGCGATTACATACTGCGTCTCCTCGGTGGCATCCGTGTGCCATCCCAGCCTGTCGCCCGGCTCGATCTCATACACAATCGTGGATGACTGCGTGGTTCCTGCACCACCATACAGGACGAAGGCGCCATTCCATCTGACGGATGGATCGTCTTCACCCCGAACTGGCACCCGTTCCAACTGATTCGACTGAACGATGGTTGCTTTCATATGCGGATTTTCATTTGGGTTTGTGATGTCTGATTTGAGCTTCGAGAACCTTGATCAAATTCTTCGGCGGGGAGGGAACTGGGATGGGCGCAGGTCGCAAAGGCTCCGTGTGGAGGTTTAATAAAAGTCGCGACCGACAAGCCTCGCGACGGCGGCCTTGAAACGCTTGAAGCGGTCGAAATGACCCCTTCCAGAGCGGGGATTTTCGGATTTGCATCCGAGGGATAGGCATTCTTGCCCCGGCTATCGATCGATCGTCCGGCGTGGGTGATCGACACGCGCCACTGCGTGCCATCTTCAATGATGATGTTCGGTGGAGGCCTGTAGTCCGGCTTCCATTCCCACAATGCGACGGCCCCCATTTCTTTCCAAAACGCGGCCCACGCAGCATCTGTCGGACGGATCCTGGCGGGCCCGAAGAAGGCCGTGGAGCGGGTATATTCGACGTGGCGCCCGTCGAGTTTGACCGCGAAGGACTCCCCGAGAATTCCCCCGCAGGAAATCTCCATTTTTTGCGGCAAAGGGGCCGCGTCGGTTTGAGGGGTTTTGCAGCTGGAAAGACTGGCGAGAACTACGACCGGGAGAATCCAAATGGTCTTCAGGATTTGCCGATGGCGCGAGGCCGGTCCTGGGATTCGCTGCTGCACGTTGTCAGGTAAACCTCGAATGGACGACCCCGATGACCGCCGAGGCGACGAGATAGAGCCAGGGGAGAAGAAATAACGAGGCGAGCCAGTGGTAAGGTGTGATGGAGCGGTCGATTCGCCCGAAGGCATAAAATAGGAACATCACGAAGCTCACCACCCCGAGCAGAAGTGCTCCAATGCTCCAGGCCAGCGCGTCGAAGTTCATGCTGAAAGCGTGACCTCCTTCCAAAAGGGGACCTTCGGAGGCGGCATGGAAACCTGCCAGCTGTCGACGCAGCAGGATGGCACCAATGGCGACTACCGATGCGACTCCTGTCGAAGCCAGGATGAACAGACCTCCGCGATCAAACCGGTGTCGACGGTGGAAACACCCGGGACCAGCCGGGTGCCCAGGCCGCGTGGACGCGGGGAGTGTTCCGTCGGAGCCGCTTCGCACAGCTATGGATTAGAAAAAAACCAGAGAGTTTGCGAGGTGAAAGTGCGGCGGCTTGTAATTTTGCAACGAGCCGGTCCGCACGCTCGAGACGGGAAAACTCGGGATCGACGCGCGGTGGCCGGTGCCGCAGCGGTCGACGATGGTTGGAACCGGCGGGCGCGGCCCGCCGGCCGGCATCAGTTCATGGGGAACGACGCGAGCGCGGACTCGCGGTCGTCGAAGATCGGGTAGGCCGTGGCAAATCCGGCGAGTTCGAAGACGCGTTTGACTTCGCCCTGCAGGCAGCAGACGGCGAGGTGACCGCCTTTGCGGGAGAGAGCGCGGCCGACCATGAAGAGTTCGCGGAAGCCGGCGCTGGCGGTGTAGGTGAGGCCGGAGAGGTCGACGAGAAGGTGGCGGGTGGATTCCTTGTCGGTGATCTTTTTGAACTCGGCGTTCAGCTCCTGCCAGTTGTCGGGCTCGATGCGTCCGCGGATCTCGAGGATGGTGACGGGTCCTTCGTGGGAGGTGATGTATTCGGCCATGAGTGGGGCGAAGTATATGGGAATCCCCCGGGCTGGGAAGTCTGAACGTGGCCCCGGGCGTCATCGAAGAGGCCGGCGGACTTTTCGGCCCTTCAAAAAATGGGCGACCCGTTTTATGGTGGCGCATGTCCCTGGCATGGCGAGTGTTGACAATCATGGTGGCGATCTGGGCGGTCGCGGCCGGGGTGATTTTTTTCGTCCGGCAAAGTGAGCCGACTCCCGAGAAGATCGTGGCGTATGTGCAGGAGCATCCGCTGGAGGGCAGCGGAGACCGGGCGAAGGTGATCGAGGCGGTCGCGAACCGGCTGAACGGGCTGGACTTCGAGGATCGGCAGCGGCTTCAGCGGTCGCGGGAGATGCGGGGGTTTTATGAGGCGATGACGGAGGAGGAGCAGCGACGGTTTCTCGACCTGACGCTGCCGGAGGGCTTCCGGCAGGTGATGCTGGCGTTGAACAAAATGACGCCGGAGAAGCGGAAGGAGATCGTGGAGCGCGCTCTGAACAACATCGCGGAGAATGGCTCGGTGAACGACGAACGGCCGCCGGTGGACGAGGAAATGATGCGGAAGATCGTGGGGCAGGGGATGACGGCGTTCTACGAGGAGGCAAACGCGGACGTGAAACTGGATTTCGCGCCGGTGATCGAGCAGATCCAGCAGTCGTTGCAATGGCGTTGATGGCGACCACACGCCGGGCTGGGGCGGATCGCTGGAATGTCCGGACGGCGTTCACGCTGGTGGAGTTGCTGGCGGCGGTGGCGATTGTCGGGCTCCTGGTTGCGGTTGCCGTTCCGGCGATGAACGGCGTGCGGGAGCGGGCAATGGCATCGAAATGTCTTTCGAATCTGCGTCAGATCGGTGCAGGGTTGACCGCCTACCTCGCGGACCACGATCAGCAGATGCCCGTTCTTGAGGCCGGGCGCGCGAGCCGGACTGCGGACGGAGACACGATCGATACCGTGCTATTGGACTACGTGGGCAGCGAGGCGGCATTTGCCTGTCCGGCGGATTCCCGATATGCGCGGGAGACGGGAACAAGCTACTACTGGAACGTGACGTTGAACGGGCAGCGGGTGACGAGTTTGAACTTCCTGGGAATCGAGGAGGCGCACACGCGGATTCCCGTGATCAGCGACAAGGAGGGGTGGCATCCGGGCGATCGGACGAAGGTGAACATTCTTTATGCGGACGGTCATGCCGGCAAAGGTCTGACGCTGACGACGGGAAATTGACGTGCTGCGAATCGACGGAATCTCCAAGAAGTTTCGGGGGCGTGATGCGCTGCTGCCGTTGACGCTGGAGGTGAAGCGCGGGGAGATCTTCGGGCTGCTCGGACACAACGGTGCGGGCAAGAGCACGACATTTGGAATTCTGCTCGGGCAGGTGCGGCCCGACGCGGGCGAGGTGTGGATCGGCGACGTGTCGGTGCAGCGGGCGCGAGAGTTGGCGCTGCGCCGCGTGGGGGCGATCTTCGAGACGCCGGCGTTTTACGACTATCTGAGCGGTTGGACGAACCTGCGGATCTTTTCCGCCTACACGAGCCCTGTGCCGGAAGCGCGTCTGCGCGAGGTTGTGGAACTGGTGCGCCTGGGAAAAAGAATTCACGATCCGGTGCGGGTTTACAGCCACGGAATGCGGCAGCGGCTGGCGCTGGCGCAGGCGCTGCTGCCGGGGCCGGAGTTGATCCTGCTCGACGAGCCGAGCGAGGGACTGGATCCGGAGGGAATCGAGGAAATGCGAAAGTTGATCCTGCGCCTCCGCGAAGAACACGGACTCACCGTGCTGCTGTCTTCGCATCTGTTGTCGGAGGTCGAGCAGCTATGCGACCGGGTCGCGATCCTGAACCAAGGACAGCTCGTGTTTTCCGGGGCGTGGCGGGAGTCGGATCGGGTGCGGATGCGCTTCGAAGTGGATGATGTGGTTGTGGCGGCCGGGGTGCTGCGCAGGCACGGTGCGATGACCGGAGACGATGGAGTTGTGGAATTTCCAGCTGGCGCGGATGTCTCCGAGGTCGTGCGCGATCTTGTCCATTCCGGCGTGCGGGTGCATGCGGCGGAGCGCATTCGGATTTCGCTTGAGGATTTTTATCTCGGGAGGATCGGGCGGTGAGTTTGTTCCTGCTTCAACTGCGAGGGGAGTTGCTGAAGTTGTTTGCGCGAAAGCGGACGTATATCGGCTTTGGCGCGTTCCTGCTGGTGGAGATCGTTTTGCTCGGCCTGTTGCGACTGCCTCGCGTGCAGCATTCCGTCTCGCGAATTCTCGAGCGCACGGGCTACGACGCGGCGCAATATCTCTCCGGGTTGACCCTCGCGTTGATGATCCTGATCTGGACGATGGTGCTGCTCGGCGCGCTGTATCTTTCGCTCGTCGCGGGTGACCTCGTGAGCAAGGAGGTCGAGGATGGAACGATGCGCATGATTCTGTCGCGACCGGTGTCCCGGCTGCGGATTCTCATGCAGAAGGCGCTGGCGAGCTTTCTCTACACGGCGACGCTCGCGGTGTTCATCTGCGTGACGGCGCTCGGACTTGGATTGATCCAGGGCGGAGCGGGCGGGCTGTTCGTATTCGCGCCGCTGGAAGGCGTTTTTGCCCTCTACGATTTCTGGCCGGGACTTGGACGGTATCTGCTGGCGCAGCCGTTTTTGATCGGAAGTTTGTTCACGATCTCGGCGATGGGATTGTTCTTCTCCTGCCTGAATGCGAAGCCGGCGGCCGCGACGATCCTGACGCTGTCGATTCTGCTCATCGACTCGATTCTAAAAAACATCCCGTATTTCGAATCGATCCGCGGATGGTTCCTCTCGGCACACATGGCCAGCTGGGTGAACGTGTTTCAGCCGCGGATTCCGTGGGGCCAGATCGCGGAGGACTACGCGGTTCTGCTGGCAATCGATGCGACCTTTCTCGTGCTCGGGTGGTTTGCATTCGAGCGGCGGGATTTCAAGTCGTGACGTCCGTTTGGTCTGCGACGGACGATGGCGATTAGAGGTTGTCGCACTGCGTCTGGTTCGACGATTCTTTACGACGAAATTCCACCCAACCATGAACTCATCCAATTTTTCCCGCCGACGTTTTCTCACGCTTGGAGCCGCTGCCGTGGCAGTCGGAGCACTTCCCTCCGGTCGTTCCCTTCTCGCTGCGGATTCGCCGGCCGAGCCGATGAAGCCGGGTGCCGACGGGGTGTTTGCCGCCGCGGCGCTTCCGTATGCCTACGATGCGCTGCAGCCGTCCATCGACGAGGCGACGATGAAGCTGCACCACGACAAGCACTACGCGGCTTACACGAAAAATCTGAATGCCGCGCTGGAGCAGGCACCGGAGTTGAAGTCGAAGTCGATCGAAGAACTGCTGGCCGACACGAAGAGCCTGCCGGAGTCGGTGCGACGCGCGATCCGCAACAACGGCGGTGGATTCTACAATCACAGCCTGTTCTGGCTGATGATGACGCCGGATTCCACGGGCAAGCCCGAGGGCGCGCTGGCGGAGGCCATCGACAAAAAGTTCGGCAGTTTCGACGCGTTCAAGGAGCAATTCTCGAAGGAGGCCGGCGCGATCTTCGGCAGCGGATGGGCGTGGCTTATCGTGACGCCGGATGGCGAACTCGCGATCACGACCACGCCGAACCAGGACAGTCCGATCATGGATGTCGCCGAGGCGAAGGGGAAACCGGTGCTCGGCCTCGACGTGTGGGAGCACGCCTATTACCTCAAATACAAGAACGTCCGCGCCGATTACATCAAGGATTGGTGGGACGTCGTGAACTGGAAGACCGCTTCCGACCTCTACGACGCGGCGAAGTCGTAGCACTGGGAACCCTGGGTTGCCCCGGAATGGAAGGCCGCCCAAGGCGTCACACCTCGGCGGCGCCTTCTGAAGCCGGATCGCGAACACCCTGCCGCGCACGGCAGAGGCCGCGCTTCGAGCGTTTCGCGATGAACGCGATGAATTCCTCGGCCTCCGGCAGCCATTCATTTTTTGCCGCCTCCTCGAGAGCCTGTGCGACATTGAGTCCGCTGCGGAAGAAGAGCTGGTAGGCGCGCTTCACGCTGGCACGGCCCTCCGCGCCGACGCCGTTGCGCCGCAAGCCGACGGTGTTGAGTCCGCAGACCGTATTGACCAGACCGCCGACGGTGTAGGGCGGGAGATCCTTTCCCCACGCGGTGCCGCCGCGGATCATGCACAGCGATCCGATTCGGATGAATTGATGAAACACGGCGCCCCCGCCGGCGACCACGCCATCGCCAAATTCCACGTAGCCTGCAATCAGGCAGTTGTTCGCGATCACGTTGCGGTTGCCGATGGAGACGTTGTGGCCGAGGTGGACGCCGACCATGAGGTAGTTGCCATCGCCGATGCGGGTGGCAGTGCCTTCCTTCGTTCCGCGGTGGATCGTGACGTATTCACGAATGGTATTTCCGTCGCCGATGATCACCTCGCTCTGGATCGAGTCGTCGTGGGCGAAATCCTGCGGGGCCGCGCCGAGGACGGCTCCGTAGCCGACGAAATTCCGCGCGCCGAGCGTCACGCGATTCGTCAGCACGGCGTGCGCCTGGATCCGGCAATCGTCCCCGATCGTAACGCCATCTTCGACGATCGCGTAGGGACCGATCTCGATATTTTTTCCGAGGATGACCTTGGAACCGACGACTGCAGTGGGATGGATATTCACGTGGATACGGATCCGCCGGTGCGGAGAAGCGAGGGCAAAATGTGGTCGAGTGAAGGCGGGTGTCAAACCAATGCGCTGCGACGAAATGCCGGTCGACGAAAAGGGTTGCGGCCGTCAAAGCACGAGCCAGAGCCATGCGGCGGCGATGGCGAGTGTCGCGAGGGTTACCGGGATGCCGATCCGGGCATGGGTCCGAAAGGAAATGGGAACGCCCGCCCGGCGCCCGGTCTCGATCACGATGATGTTTGCGACGCTGCCGACGACGAGGAGGTTGCCGGCGAGGGTGCTGGCAATCGCCATTACGATGCCCGACTCCGGCGTTTTCGCGAAAGGCAGCAGCAGCATCACGGCGGGCACGTTGGAGACGATGTTGCTCAGGATCGCGGATCCTGCGAACAGGACGGCGGGGTTCGCCGGATTGAGTCCGCGAGCGGTCAGAGCCGCCACAGCTTCAGCGGAGCCGCCCGTGCGCTCGAACGCGTCGTTGACGATGAAAAGACTGATGAAAAGCAGCAGCAGCGGCCAGTCGACCATGCCGAGGATCCGGCGCGAGTGAAAGCGCCGGCTGACGAGGAGCACCGCGCCGCCTGCGAGTGCGACGAGTTCGCGAGGCCAGAATCCGCCGATGAATACGACGACGATTGCCGCCAGAATCGCGAATCCCTTCGCGGTCTGCCACGGGTTGAAGGGAGGTGATTCCTCGGTCGTTGCCCGCTCCGGACCTTCCCAGTCGTTTCGATAGGTCCATGCGAGGACGGCCCAGGTGGCCGCGAGTCCAAGCACCGTCGGAACGATGGCGACCAGGAGGTAGCGGACGAAGGAAAGATCGAGGGATTGTGCGATGAGGATGTTCTGGGGATTGCCGATGAGCGTTGCGGCGCTGCCGACATTCGCGGCGCAGGCGAGGGCAAGCAGGAAGGGGACGGGATTCATCCGATGCCGGCCGCAAAGCGCGAGAAGCGGAGGCGCGATCGCGACGCAGACGACGTCGTTGCTGAGCAGGGCGCTGAGTCCGCCCGCGAAGGTGACGACCATTGCGAGAAGGACCGCGGGCCGGTGGCGAATCGCGCCGAGCCGCTCCGTGGCCGCTGCGTAGAAACCGCCGAGTTGAAACTGCGCGGCGACGATCATCAGTCCGAAAAGGAGGGCCAGCGTCGGGAAATCGATGGAAAGAAGGGCGTCGCGTTCGGAGATCGCTTCCGTCGCCAGGAGGAAAATCGCACCAAGCACGGCGATGCCTGCACGGTCGATTCGCAGGCCGGGGATGCCGCCAAGAATGAGCCCGGCATATACGAACACGAACGCCGCGATCACCCATTCCGTCATGGCCGGGAAGGGTTCCAAGTCCCCGGTGCACGTGGCAATGGGATTCTGAATCCGACGCCCGCGGAAAATCCGGAGGTGCATCACCTTTGCGACGGGATTATTGTCCGGAACCATCCCATGAAACCGTTCCTCCTCGTTGTCGCGGTGCTCGTTTTCGTCAGCGCGTGTTCCTCGCGCGTGAATCTCAGCCCGTCGGCGGTGGCGGCGGCAAAGGCACAGGTCGAGCGGGATCTTCCCGAACTCGCGATCGAGATAACCCAGCGAAGACCCAATCGTGTGGAGATCGAGTCGATGCTTCGGGCATATCTGGCTGCGCGGCCTGCAATCTATGCCGCGGCGTTTGCTCCCGGTCCGCCCGCAGCCCGTCAGACGCCCCCTCCCGCGCTATATGTCCACCGTCACGGTGGAGAACTTGTGGCGACCGAACTGGCGCTTCCAAACTACAACTACCCACGCATGGAATGGTATTGGGGAGCAGTTGACCGGAGGCAGGCGCGCTGGACGGCCCCCTACTTCGACGTCGCCGGTGGCCATGTGTGGATGACGACCTACTCGATCCCGCTGATTGCGGGGGATGGCTCGATTTTCGGAGTCGTGACAAACGATGTGAGGACGCCGAAGCCTTCCTACGACTGACAGGGGCGAAAATTTTTTCACCTCCGGTGTCCTGACGAACGCCCGTCGTTCGTCACAAGACAAACACGCGAGAAGCGAACCTGATCCGATTCACGATGAAAGCGATCCCTGCAATGGACACCGAACACGAAGTCGTCTCCCGGGAGGAATGGCTCGTATCGAGGAAGGCGCTGCTGCGGCGCGAGAAGGAACTGACCCGGTTCCACGACCAGCTGTGCGCGGAGCGGCGTGCGCTGCCGTGGGTGCGTGTCGAGGAGGACTATGTCTTCCAAGGACCCGATGGCGCGGTGACACTCGCAGATCTGTTCGACGGTCGCAGCCAGCTCTTCATCTATCACTTCATGCTCGGGCCCGGATGGAAGGAAGGGTGCCCGGGGTGCTCGTTCATTGCAGATCACGTGGATGCGGCGCGGCGGCATTTCGAACACGCGGACCTGTCGTTTGCGGCGGTTTCCCGGGCGCCCTGGGAGGAGATCGCACCGTTCAAGAAACGCATGGGGTGGACGTTCCGCTGGGTCTCTTCGTTCGGGAGCAGCTTCAACTTCGATTTCGGAGTCTCGTTCACTCCGGAGCAGCTCGCCCGCGGCGCCGACTACAACTACGAGCACACCACCGACCTGATGGACGAACTCCATGGGGAAAGCGTGTTTGTGAAGAATGCGGCGGGCGAAATCTTCCACACGTATTCCTCCTTTGTGCGGGGAGGCGAGCGGCTGATCGGCGCCTTTGCCTTTCTCGATTTCGTCCCGAAAGGGCGCAACGAAACGTCCACGATGAACTGGGTGCGTCTGCACGATCAATACGACGACGCCCCGGCTTCCGACGGCTGCTGCGGAAATTTCCACTGATTCACCCAACCCCATTCAACTATGAAGAAAACAATCACCCTTCTCGCCGCAGCCATGATGCTCGGCACCGCATTGCTCCAGGCTCAGGACAACACACAGGCACCGGAAATGCCGAAACCGGTCAAGGAGCACGAGTGGCTGAAAAAGTTTGCCGGAGAATGGACCTGCGAGGGCGAGTGTCTCGCTCCGGATGGCAGCAAGGCCACGTCGACGGGCGAGGAATCGACGAGAATGCTCGGCGATTTCTGGGCGGTCACCGAGGGAAGCGGCGAGGGAATGGGGATGCCATTCTCGCACGTGTTCGTGCTCGGTTACGACCCGGTGAAGAAGAAATATGTCGGCACGTGGGTCGATTCGATGACGGGAAAGCTGTGGCTCTACGAGGGCACGGTGGAGAACGGAAAGCTCACCCTGGAAACCGCGGGAGATTGCCCGATGACCGGCAAGCATCTGCAATTTCGCGACGAGATCACCTTTCCTGATCCCGACACGAAGGTGTTCACGAGCAGTGTTTCGGAAGACGGCGAGACATGGGTGCCGGCGATGACGATGACCGCGAAACGGAAAAAGTAGGATGATCAAAAAGATTCTTCTCGGCCTCGGAATCGTGCTGCTGGTGCTGGTCGGCGTTGTGGCGCTGCAGCCGGAGGATTTTCGGATCTCGCGAGCCACGACAATTCAAGCGCCGGCGGCCGTCGTGTTTGAGCAGGTGAATGACTTTCACAAATGGGAGGCGTGGTCTCCGTGGGCGAAGCTCGATCCGCAGGCAAAGGTCGCGTTCGACGGCCCCACGGCCGGGGAAGGCGCACAGTTTGCCTGGGCGGGCAACCAGGAGGTTGGCGAAGGCCGGATGACGATTGTCGAGAGCCGGCCCGGTGAGGTGGTGCGAATCCGGCAGGAGTTTCTGAAGCCCTTCGAGGGACGGAGCGAGACGGAGTTTCTTTTCGTGCCGGAGGGGGATGGAACGAAGGTGACGTGGACGATGTCGGGGAAGAACAACTTCGTCGGAAAGGCGATCTCGCTCGTGATGGACTGCGACAGCATGGTCGGTTCGCAGTTCGAGCAGGGGCTGGCGAACATCAAGGCCGTATGTGAGTCCGCGACCGGGCGGTGAGAAAAACGTCAATCAACGAGACAGTATGAAGAACTACGTGGATGGATTTGTGATTGTCCTGCCGAAGGACAAAGTCGAAGCCTATCGGGCGATCGCGGAGCAGGCGGCGGCGATTTGGAAGGAATACGGCGCGCTTGAGTATCGGGAGTGCGTCGGAGATGACCTCGAGATCGCAAGCGTGCTGCCGTTTCCAAAACTCACGGGGGCGGGGCCGGACGAGACGGTCGTATTTTCCTGGATCGCCTTCGAATCGCGCGAGCACCGCGATGAAGTGAACGCGAAGGTGATGGCCGATCCGCGCATGAATGAGATGTGCGACGGCGCGAACATGCCCTTCGACATTGCGAAGATGGCCTACGGTGGGTTCCGGACGATCGTCGCGGCTTAGTGCGGTTGGTTGGGTCGCTTCCTGCTATCCCCGTCTGCGATGATCATCCGGAACGGGAGAATTTGGACAGAAGGTGATCTTGTCACCAGGGACCTGCACATCGAGGAGGAATCCATCGTCGAGATCGGGGCGTCGCTGGCCGGGGATGATGGCATCGATGCCACAGGGATGCTGGTGCTGCCGGGGGTCGTGGATGCCCACGTGCATTTCAACGAACCGGGGCGCACGCATTGGGAGGGATTTGAAACCGGATCCGCGGCGCTTGCCGCGGGTGGAGGGACGAGTTTCGTCGACATGCCGCTGAATGCGGCGCCGCCGACGATCGATCGCGAATCCTTCGAGGCGAAGCGCGCCGCCGGTGAGGCGTCTTCGCGGCTCGATTTCGCGCTCTGGGGGGGATTGATTCCCGGCAACATCGACAAGCTCGAAGAACTCGCGGAATGCGGGGTGGTGGGATTCAAGGCGTTCATGGTCGACAGCGGCACGGAGGATTTTCCGGGGATCGATCCCAAGAGTCTGCGCGCGGGAATGGCGGTCGCCGCACGTCTTCGACTCCCGGTCGCTGTGCACGCGGAGGACTCTGCGATGATTGCCGAACGGACCGCAGCCATTCGTGCGGCCGGACGAAAGACTGCGAGCGCATGGACGGACTCGCGGCCGCTGGAGTCGGAGGTCGAGGCGGTGAGGGTGGCGCTCGAGCTGGCGGGTGAAACCGGGTGTGCGCTGCATGTGGTGCATGTGAGCGCGCCGGAGGCGGTCGATCGGATTCACGCCGCACGGGCAGCGGGCGCCGATGTGACGTGTGAAGTGTGTCCGCACCATGTGCTGCTTTCGGACGCGGCGATGCACGAGCACGGCGCGCTCGCAAAATGCGCACCTCCGTTGCGAAGTGAGGAAACCCGCGCGGAGCTCTGGCGCATGCTGCTCGATGGCAGGTTCGATTGCGTGGGATCGGACCATTCCCCCGCGCCGCCGGACATGAAGACCGGGGATGATTTTTTCCGCATGTGGGGCGGAATCATGGGATGCCAGCATGGATTTCTCCTGCTGCTGGATGCCGTGCTGGAGCATGCTCCGGAGCGGCTCGGGGACGTTTGGGCGGCGGTATCCGAAAGGCCGGCCCGGCGTTTCGGACTCGACCGGTGGAAGGGGCGGATTGCTCCGGGCTTCGACGCGGATCTTGTGCTTGTCGCCACCGATCCGCCCCGCACGATAACAGCCGACGAATTGCTCTACCGGCACCGAACATCGCCCTACATCGGCCGGGCGATCCGCTCCCGGGTTGTCCGAAGTTTTTCGCGCGGACGGGAACTCGGCTTGCAACCCGCGGGCGGACGGTTTTTATCACGACGATGATGGCATTGGGCGAAACACGGACGAGGATGGGAAACCGGCATGCGTTGATCGCGCCGGATGGTCATGTGCCGAGCGTGCTGCCTGGAATTTCCGGCGCAGTGACCAACGTGCTGATCTCCCCGGCAATGGGGGCGAACCTCACGCAACTCCTCGTCACCTTCGAGGCGGATGGTCATGCGGAGTTCAGCTCGGAGGATGTCGAGACGTTCGTGTTTGTCATGGAGGGTGCCTGCTCGGTTTCCGTGGACGGGCACGAAGGCGACCTTGCTGCGGGAGGCTATGTTTTCGCGCCGGCCGGCACGCAGCTGGAAGTTCTGCGCCCGCAGGCGGGAACGAAACTGACGGTCTTCCGGAAGTATTACGAGGAGTTCGAGGATGTTCCGGGACCCGCGCCCGTGATCGGAGACACCGCCGATGTCGAGGGTGTGCCGTTCCTCGGCGATCCGGACGCGCGATTGAAGACGCTGCTTCCGGACACCCCGTCGTTCGACATGGCGGTGAATCTTTTCACGTATCAGCCCGGGGCGCGACTTCCGTTTGTCGAGACGCACATCATGGAGCACGGATTGATCATGCTTTCCGGAGAGGGCGTTTATCGGCTGGAGGATTCGTGGTATCCGGTCGCCCGGGGGGATGCCATCTGGATGGCGCCCTACTGCCCCCAGTGGTTCGTTGCGATGGGGAAGGAACCCGCGAGCTATCTCTACTACAAGGATATCAACCGCTCTCCGATGGAATGAATTCCGCGCGGCTGGAGGCGGAGATCAACGAACTGGCGGGATTTTCCTCGCATCCCGCGCCGGCGGTGACGCGCGTGCTGTTTTCCCCCGAGGACCTTGCTGCCCGCGCGTGGTTGCGGGAGAAATTCGAAGCGGCGGGACTTTCGGTGCGGCAGGATGCCGTCGGGAATCTGTTCGCGCGTTGGGAGGGGACGGACCCGGACCAGCCCGCCGTTGCAACCGGTTCCCATACGGACGCGATTCCGAATGCCGGGAAATTCGATGGCGTTGTCGGAGTGCTGGGAGCACTCGAGGCGGTGCGGACGCTGCAGGAGAGCGGATTCCAGCCGCGGCGGTCGATCGAGATCGTCATGTTCACGGCGGAGGAACCCACGCGGTTCGGGCTTGGCTGCCTGGGAAGCCGGATGCTTTCCGGAGCACTCGATGCAGAGCGTGCGGCCGCTCTCAGAGATGCAAACGACGCGTCGATCGAGTCGTTGCGCGGTGCCGCCGGTTGCGAAGGGCCGCTTGCCGGCGTGCGGCTTGATCCGGGGCATTGGTCGGCATTCCTCGAGCTTCATATCGAGCAGGGACCGTTGCTCGAGCGGGACGGGATCGACATCGGAATCGTGGAGAAGATCGCCGCGCCGGCAGCGTTCCGGGTGCGTTTGACCGGCGAGGGGGGGCACGCCGGAGCGGTGCTCATGCCCGACCGTCGGGACGCCGGACTCGCAGGCGCGGAAATCGCGCTCGCGGTGGAGGAGGCGGCGAAGACCTCCGGCAGCGCGGACACGGTTGGCACGACGGGTGTCTTCCGGATCGAGCCCGATGCGATCAACAGCGTGCCTGCGCGCGCCCTGCTGGAGATTGATCTTCGCGATACGGATCTCGCCGCCCGCGACCGCGCAGAGGCGGCGATCCGCACCGCGATCGTCGGGGTGTGCGGCCGGCGCCGCATCGATTATGAGGTCGAGACCATCAATTCCGATCCTCCCGCGATCTGCGATCCGGAACTGGTGGCCCGTTTGGAGGCGATTGCCGGCAACCTGGGGCTTTCCTCGCGGCGCATGATCAGCCGCGCCTATCACGATTCCCTGTTCATCGCGCGCATCTGCCCGACAGTGATGGTGTTCATTCCCTGCCGCAATGGCTGGAGTCACCGCCCGGACGAGTTCGCATCGCCCGCGGCGATTTCGAATGGAGTGGCCGTGCTGGCGGAGATGCTGCGCGCGGAGAGTCGCTAGCTGTTTGGACGGGGAGCGATTCGGGGAAGCGTCTTAACGCTCCTCCTTGTAGACGAGCCAGAGGTCGTCGCTGTAATCGGAGGCCTCGATGAAGCGCGCGGAGCCGTCGGCAAAGAGATAGGTCGAGCCTTTTCCGTAGAGGGTCTTGTTGAGAATCTTCTCATTATTCCCCTCGGCGAAGTCCATGTAGTAGTGCCGCGACCCGGAGTTGGGCGCGAGGAGAATGGTCCGGCTCGGTTGCTCGATTTGATTGAGGCGCACCTGCAACCCCGGATCTTCGAAGGCCCCGACGTCGTTGAAGCCGTTCATGAAATAGCTCGTGTTGTTGCGCCCGTTGTCGAGCGGGTCCCGCCCGGTGCGGACGAAGCTCGTTTCGTCCGCCGGATCCGCGTAGACCTTCACATCCTCGAGATAGAAGTGCAGGAGCTTGGGCCACTTGTCGCCGCTCTCCACCCGTCCCGGGAGGCGAAAATCGTTCTCGTTCGCGAAACTTTGAAAGGCGATTCCGATCTGTCGCTGGTTGCTGAGGGAGGAAGCCTGCCTCCCTTTGAGGATCATCCCTGGAGCAAGCATGAAGATCAGCCCGACGAGCACTCCAATAATCGCAACCGTGACGAGCAATTCGATCAGTGTAAATCCAGAGGGTTTCCGTTTCATGGCGGTGGAAGGGGGGCTCCCAGATCGTGTTTCCCGACTCCGAGAGGAATCAACCCGGCATTCACGACGGAGTTCCGTGTTTTTTATTCAAAGGAATTCGGGAAAAGTTCCGGCAGGGCGTCCGGCGTCCAGGGATTGCGCGAAAATCCGGATTGGCGAATCGCTCCGGCGGTCGTCCTTGCGAGGTGAAGGACGGCATTCACATCCAGCGCCATGTGGCGGGGCGCGAAGGGCGCGAGATTGGCTGCGGCGAGATCGAAAAGCCGGGCCGCGGGTGCGAGCCGGCGGCCGTCCTTGGGGTGATCCGGCCGGAGGAACTGCTTGCGAAGGTGCACGAAGGCCCCGGCGAGCTGGATGAGCCCCTTGTAGAAGGGCTCGTTGGCGTCCTCGCATTGCAGCCAGAGGTGCTCGAGCACATCGTGCGCCTCGTAGTATTCGCCGCGGTTGAAGCAGGTGAAATACCCCGCGTAGCAGGGGTGCAAGCCGTGGGTCTCGCCGGTGTGAAGCGACGCGACGAAGGCCTCCATGCGATCGAATTTTTTCATTCCGTGGCCTTTCGGACTATGTGCTAAATTCCGGCCTTTGCAGAATTCTTTTCGTCCTCAACCTGCAGCCGGGCGACCGGTGGATGTCCGCCCATGAGCGCGGAGATGCTCACCCTCGCGCTTCTTAGTGGAGGTCTTGCAGCGGCCTCCGCGACGCTTTCCGCCATCGAGACGGCGATGTTCTCGATGAACCAGGAGCGGCGGCGCAAGCTGCGCGTCAAGGACGCCCGCAGGGCGGCCCTGCTCGACGACCTCCTTGCCCGGCCGGATGAGGTGGGCTCCGCACTCGTTCTGGCCAATACCCTGACGAATCTGCCGCTGCTGGTGCTCATCTTGTTCGGCGCGCAGCACGCGGGGCTGGCGGAGGAATGGTCCGTCTGGGCGGTGCTCGGCTTCGTGTTCGCCGTCGTGGTCGTTACTTGCGACCTCCTTCCGAAGATGGTGGCCCTCGCGGCGCCGATTCGCACCACGCGGCTCGGTCTGCCGCTGGTGAAAATGCTCATTCCCGTGATGGAGCCGGTCTGTGCGGTCCTGCGACGCTGGAGCGAGCGGCTCGTCGGTCGCATCACGCCGGCCAGGATGGCGCCGCTCCCGCATTTGACCGACGAAGAGCTCGAAACGCTCGTCGAGATCGGAAGGGCGGAGGGGACCTTCGATGAATTCGAGGGACGCCTGCTGCGCGAGGTGATGAAGCTCGGCGAGGAGTCGGCGCGGCATTGCATGACGCCGCGGGTGGATCTGTTTACGCTGCCGGACGACCTTTCCAACGAGGACGCCGCCCAGATTCTGCGGCGGAAGCGCTACCGTCGCGTGCCGGTGCGGGGCGAGACTCCGGACGACATTCTCGGCATCCTCGATGTGGCGGAGTTTTTGCTGCACCCCGGGCGCCCCCATTATACCGAGCGGTTGCAGCCGCCGTCGTTCGTTCCCGAGACGATGAATGCGCTCGACCTGCTGCGGGCGTTTTTGAACCACCGCCAGCACTTCGCGATCCTGCTCGATGAATACGGCGGAATTGAAGGGCTGGTGACGCTCTCCGACATCGTCGAGGAACTGCTCGGCGAGGAAGGCCCCGATGCCCGCAACGAACTTTACATCGAGCCGCTCGGCGGCGGGCGCTTGCTCGTGGCCGGCGTTGCGCGACTGGATGATCTGGCCGAGCACGTCACGCTGACGCCGGAGGCGGCGGACGTCGAAACGATCGGCGGGCTGGTGGTCGCACATTTCGGCAGCATGCCGCGACCGGGTGATTCGTTTGTCCAGGACGGCCGGCGGATCACGGTGCGCCGGGCGACGCGCAAACGCATCAAGGAGGTCCTCATCGAGGCGGCGTCCGACGGGGAGGAGGGTGGCGCATGATCTGGTTCGTTTTCCTTGTGGCACTGGTCCTGTCGTTCATGTTTTCGGGCATCGAGTCCGGGGTGCTCGCCGTGAATCGCGTGCGCCTGCGCCATTACGCCCGCAAGGGGGAGGAGGCAGCGATGCAGCTGGACCTGCTGCTCGGGCATACGGAGCGGCTGGTGACCACGGTCGTGCTGGTGACGAACGCCGCGAATGTCGTGGCGGTGACGATTCTCTACACGCAGTTCACGGAATGGCTGGGCGTTGCCGGGGCCGTCGCCGCGCTCGTGGTCGCGTTGCCCGTCTTTGTGTTCGGCCTCGAATTTCTGCCGAAGGCGATTTTCCGGCGATTTCCATACCGCACGCTTGTCGTGTTTGCGCGGATTCTGTCCGCCGCCAGCGCGGTGCTGGCCCCGGTGGTCGGACTTGGAGCGTGGATCCTGCGGCCCCTTTTCCGTGCCGGCCGCGAAGAGGTCAGTGGACGCATCGTTTCGTTCGAGGACCTCAAGCGCATGGTTGCGGAGAGCGCCGCGAAAGGGGAACTCACCGAGAACGAGTGCGAGCTGATCAGCCACGCCGTGGACTTCCGCACACTGCGGGTGCGGACATTGATGGATCCGATCCGGCCCGAGGCGAAGATTCCGCCGGAAATGCCCGTGGCGGATCTGCTGGCGAAGTCCGAAGGGGGCGACCGTTACCTTGTCGTGGACGACGCGGGAGAAGTGCAGGGGCAGATCCGGATCGCGGACCTGCTTTTCGACGATGCCCGAAGCGGCCGGGTGCAGTCCTATGTGCGCCGCGTGGTCATGCTTCCGGAGTCGGAATCCGCGATGTCGGCGCTGCGAAAACTGCGTGCCGCACGTCTCCCGGTGGCGGTGGTGACCAATGAGCGGGGAGGCTCGGTTGGATTCGTGACCGCCGAGCAATTGACCAGAAGGCTCTTCGGAGGGATGAAGAAATCCGGCGGGGCGCGGTGATGGCCGCTTGCGTCCCGCGGGCGCATCCCATTTACTCGACCGCCATGTCAACGGAAGGACTTTACAACCGCAAAAACCCGTTTCCGGCCACGCTCACCGTCAACCGCAGGCTGACGCTTGAGGGCTCGGAGAAGGACACGCGGCATTTTGAGATTTCCCTGGAGGGTTCCGGGCTTGATTACGAAGTGGGCGACTCGCTCGGCGTGTTCCCGACCAATGACCCCGCACTGGTCGACAAACTGCTCGAGACTCTCGGATTCAGCGGCGACGAGATCGTCCCGAATGCCGACAAGGTCGAGATGCCGATTCGTGAGGCGCTTTTGAAGAGCTACGTCATCACCGCGCCCGACAAGAAACTCCTCGCGGCCATTGCGGAGCGGGACTCCTCGGCCGCGTTTCTGAAGGATTTCTCCGATCCGGCGTTCAAGACCCAGCTCGATGAATACCTTTGGGGTCGCGACGTGCTCGATCCGCTTCTCGAGTTCACCGCGGCGAAGTTCACGCCGCCCGAGTTCGTCGCCTGCCTGCGCAAGCTCCAGCCGCGCCTCTACTCGATTGCGTCGTCGCGGAAGGTCGTCGGCGAAAACGTCCACCTCACTGTAGCTGTCGTGCGCTACACGTCGTTCAACCGCGAGCGTGGAGGAGTCGCCTCCACGTATCTCGCCGAGCGGGTTGGCGACGGCAGGATTCCGGTGTTCTACCACACGGCGAAGCACTTTCGCGTGCCGGAGGACCCCTCGACGAACATGCTCATGGTCGGACCCGGCACGGGCATCGCACCCTTCCGCGCGATGCTGCAGGAGCGCGCGGCGACCGGCGCGAGCGGCAAAAACTGGCTCTTCTTTGGCGAGCAACGCTCGGCGACGGATTTCTTTTATCGCGACGAATTCGAGAAATACCTGGCCGATGGCGTTCTCACCCGGCTGGATACCGCGTTTTCACGGGATCAGGACTACAAGATCTACGTCCAGCATCGCATCCTCGAAAATGCGGAGCAGATCTACGACTGGTTCGAGAACGGCGCGATCTTCTACATCTGCGGCGATGCCTCGCGCATGGCGAAGGACGTCGACGCCGCGCTGCATCAGGTCGTCGAAAAGGCCGGTGGCAAGACGCCCGAGCAGGCGATCGAATACATCGACGCGCTCAAGAAGTCGAAGCGCTACCGGAAGGACGTTTACTGAGGCGAACGGAACGGGATTGACGGGATTTTGAGGATTTCCAGCAATGGTCGTCCCTCCATCCCGTCGATTCGGAAAATCCTGAGAAAATCCTGTCTGGTTCGATCCTCGTGAAACACGTTCATTTCCTCGGCATCTGCGGAACCGCGATGGGCGCCGTCGCGGCCGCGATGCGCGAGCGCGGATTCATCGTGACCGGGCAGGACGACAACGTCTACCCGCCCATGTCCACGTTCCTTGAGGAGCGTGGCGTCACGATCACGAAAGGCTTCGCGCCGGAGGACATTCCCGCCGGTGCGGACTGTGTCGTCATCGGCAACGCAATGACGCGCGGAAAGCCCGCGGTCGAGGCGGTGCTGAACCGCAAGCTGCCCTATCTCTCGCTTCCGGAGACGCTCAAACGGTTCTTCCTCGCGGGCCGGCACAATCTCGTCGTCACCGGAACGCACGGAAAGACCACGACCACATCCATGCTGGCGTGGATCTTTGAGCACGCCGGCCGGGAGCCTGGCTGGCTGATCGGCGGCATTCCCGCGAATCTCGGCCAGGGCTGCTGCCTGCGGGATTCGAAGTATTTCGTGATCGAAGGCGACGAATACGACACCGCGTTCTTCGACAAGCGCTCGAAGTTTGTTCACTACCTCCCCGAACTCGTTATCGTGAACAACATCGAGTTTGATCACGCCGACATCTTCCGGGATCTCGACGACATCAAGACGAGCTTCCGCCGGCTGCTGAACATTGTGCCGAGCGAAGGCATGGTTCTGCTCAACGCGGACGACCCGAACTGCATCGACGTCGGCCGCGGCTGCCCCGCGCCGATTCTCGAAGTCGGATTCTCCGAGAACGCGGCAAACCGCATCGTCAACGTCTCGCACCATGCGGATCGTTCGACGTTCGAGCTGTTTGGAGAGGCCTTCGAGATTCCGATGGCCGGCGACTTCAACATTCGCAATGCGGCGATGGCCGCCTCCGCCGCGCATTTCTATGGAATCCCGACCGCCACGATTCGCGAGGCGTTGAAGACGTTTGCAGGCATCAAGCGCCGGCAGGAAGTTCGCGGCGTCGTCCGTGGGGTCACGGTGATTGACGACTTTGGGCATCATCCGACCGCGATCAAGGAGACGCTGGCCGGGCTTCGTCGGCGCTATGCCGGCAGCCGGCTCTGGGCGGTTTTCGAGCCGCGGTCCAATACGACGCGTCGCGCGGTGTTTCAGGACGCACTGCCCGCTGCATTCGCGGATGCCGACGGTGTTTTTCTGGCTCAGGTTGCCCGGCTCGAGCAACTCCCCGAAAACGAGCGGTTGAAGCCCGAAAAGGTCATCGCTGACATTGCAGCCACCGGGAAGCCGGCGTTCTACGAGCCCACGGCCGGCGAGATCGTCCAAAAACTCGTGCCACTCACGCGCGAAGGGGATGTGATCGTGGTGTTCAGCAACGGCGGCTTCGACGGGATCCACGGCAGGCTGCTCGAAAAACTGGCCTGATTTTCCAGGCACCCGCTGCCGGGACGACCTCCCGGAATTGTCGAAAAAGGCCCGGTGGGGAATGCGAGACCCCCCACCGGGGACGCACCAACCAACCCATGATGTGGATACGCGAGCCAAAGTCGCGCAGGAATCCGGCGGGTGCAACCGGGAGATTTTGAAGAATTGTGGGAATCTCCAATCCGCGGTGAGCCTGGGTTCTGAAGCACGAACGCAGCTGGCGTGCGGCCGGTGGCGGGAGGGAAAGCGATCCCTCCGGGAGGCAGCAAGATGGATCAAGAGACACACCCCGAGGCACGCGGAATCGCGGAAACACAACAGGCGCAAATCGAAGCCCGCGCCATGGAACTGGCACGCGCTGCGGGGCGCGAGGCGATAAACGAATACGACCTTGGGACGGCTCGCCGGGAGATCCTGGGACCCGGCAGCGAAGAGGCAACGGCCCCTGTCGACGGATCGTTGTCGGGCGAGCCGCAGGACAAAGACGAAATTCCGTCGGATTAAGCGACGCCGGACGCGTCAGGACCAGAAACAGCAGCCCTTTTTGCGGGCGGCGATCCGGCTGATGGCCTTCGAGGCCTGCACACGGGCGTCGGCGGCAAGCGCGCGCGTCCGCTCGAGGGGCTTGCGAATTTCGCCGGCCGCGGAATCGAGAATCTCTGCGAGACGTTCGCCGGAGTCATGAAGCGTTTGCGCGATCCGGGCGCGGCGCGCGGGTGGACGCAGGGCAATCACGAGAGCGACGCCGGCGAGGATGCCGAGCGACACCCCGACCAGAAGTGCCGTTGCGCCCGACCGGGATCCGGCGGCTTCCGCGGCTTCGGTTTCGTCGAGAGTTTCGTCCGCGGGAAGGGAGGAGGATGGTTCGCTCATGGCTGCAGGATCTTTCGTCAGATTCGCTCCCGCCATAGCACCCGGCCGCATGAAGTGCAATGCCCCGGGCGAACCGGCCTCAGGGAGATGCCCCCCGCCGGAGGGGGAAACCACCGATAAGCCGTTCGGAAGGTGCACCGATTTTCAAGTCCCACCCAGCGCATAGACTGCCGGAAACCAACCGAAAGGAAACATGGAAGCAACATTGACGATTTTACCCGAGAACGAGGACCTCGATTTGATCGAGCGGATCGTGCGCCGGGAGGACCGGGCGCTCGAGGAGCTCTATCTGCGATACGGGCATGTGCTGAAGGGAGTGATCATGAAAGTGATCCAGGATGACGCCGAGGCGGACGATGTGTTGCAGGACGTGCTGCTGCAGGTCTGGGAACGGGCGAGTCACTACTCCCCGGAGCGAGGGAGGTTGCTGAGCTGGCTTTCGACGGTCGCCCGTCGGCGCGCGATCGACCGGGTGCGGCAGGCGTGCGCCTACCGGCGCGCCACGGATCGGTTCGAGGTGGCGACGCGGCAGCCCGAGAGCGAGTTGAGCGATATGCGACCCGTGGAGACCGAGGCGCAGCAGGACGATGTGCGCGCTTTGATCGACCGGCAGCTCGATCTGCTGCCCGACAAACAGCGCGAGGTTATTTGCATGGCTTACCTGGAAGGTCGGAGCCAGCGGGAGATTGCTTCCATCACCCGCACGCCGCTTGGCACCGTGAAGACGCGCATCGAGCTGGGACTGAAAAAGCTCTCCCACGCCATCGGAGCCTCGCGGGAGAAAATCTGGTAGCCGCTTTCCCGCGCCCCGTCAGGGAGTCTGCTGGGCGACCCACTCGATGGCGAAACGCACCATCTCCTTCGAGTCACCGAAGCCAAGCTTCTCCTTGATGTGGGCGCGGTGAGTTTCGATGGTCTTTACACTCAGGTTCAATTCGTTCGCGATATCCTGGGTGCCGAATCCCCGGCCGGTGAGTGTGAGGACCTCGAGTTCGCGGTCGGAAAGTTTGTCCACCGGCGATCCCATTCCCTCGTCGAGGGAGCGGATGGCCTTGAACACAAGACGTTCGCTGAATTTCGGACTCAGGTAGGCGTCGCCCTGCAGCACCTTGCGGAGCGCCGTAAGAATCGAGTCCAAAGCCTCGGCCTTCATCACATAGCCGAGTGCGCCGGCGCGAAGCGCCCGCAGGGCATACAGCGACTCGTCGTGCATCGACACGACCAGCATCGGGAGCTTCGGAGCCTCGGCCTTCATGGCCTTGAGCAATTCGATGCCGTTCGATCCGGGGAGGGAAATATCAATAATCACCACATCCGGTGAAAGCTTGCGCATCGCGTCCAGAGCGGTGGGCGCCGTTCCCGCCTCGCCGCAAACCATGAGATCGGGCTCGGCGTTGATCATGGCGGAAACCCCGTGACGGAACACAGGGTGGTCGTCCACGATAAGGACTCGGCGTTTCGGTGCGGTCGGGGAATCGGTTGCTGGCATGGGATTGGCTGAATGAACTCCGAGAACGGGCGAACGGCCCTACGTTACTCCGCCTGAAGCGGAGGACAAGATCATCAAGTGGCGATTTCGAAAACCGAACACGCGCTTACTGATCGTCCGTGCGGCGAAAATCCGCCTCGCCCGAGAGAATGGCTCCAGCTTGATCAGGGCCATCCGCCTTCTCCGTCAGCAACCAGACGAGGTGGAGTCCCTCCGGAGGCATGCCCGCAGGGAATGCCTGCCCCACAAACGCGGCGAGCACGCCGTGAGGCGAAAGGTCCACGGTGAATGCGAGGAAGTCGCCGCAGGCGGTGCCGGTGAGCTCGTAGGCGTCGAGTTCGCCGGAGTTTTCAAAGTCGACATGGTAGAGCCCGTTCAACGACGAGCCGGCAATCTCCAGTTCGAGAATCGAACCGTTCGCGTCACGCCAGCGCCCCGCGATGCCGGGCTGTCTCGACGACGCGGCCGGCCTGCTGGGATCGATCGATTGACGAAAATGTCGCATGGGCTCTTCTGCTGAAAGGTTCGGCGCGGGAGGTTCCGCCGGTTCCCCCAAAAAAACCGCGAATTTACAGCCCTGCCTCCCGGGTATGACACAAAAACTGCGTGCGTTGCCAAAGGAAATCGTTATTCTTTCGCCAGCATCAAGAGCGGCCTGTGGAAACGCGGGTCCGGCAACCTGACGGGGAGACGTCGAGGTGCCTGGTTCTTCCGAACCGATGTGCGGGAACGGCGCAAGCCCGACCGAACTGCAGTCTCCAGTGATGCCGCGAGGGCGGCATCCTCTCTTCGATGCGTAAATCGAATAAACACCGACAAACGCATCAAAATGGGCACTCCTAGCATCCGAATCGTCTCGGACAACCCGGATCATCATCTCTGGAACAACAACGGCACCTGGTGGCTGCATTACACGCTCCACCTGCCGGATTTCACCAAACAGCGCGTCCGGCGCTCGTTGAGCACCCGCAAGGCGGACGAGGCGCGTCGCAAGCGGGATCAGATCTTTGCCTCGCTGCTCGGGCAGGGGGTCACGGGTCTGAATTGAGAGGTTTCTAAAACGGCGCGGATCGATCCGCGCCGTTTCCCTTTCCGGCGGAGGGCAGGATCGGCCCGACCGCCGGTCAGCTGGCATTCGGGCTGCTTCTCCGTGTAGCTTTGCCCGTATGCCCGCCACGCCGTCCCCCCGTTGTTCCGAGGCGTTCGAGGTCGCGGTGAACGGACACGTGCGGGTGGTCCGTGGTGTCCGCCCCGAGACTCCGTTGCTCGACTGGCTCCGCAACAGCGGACTCACGGGAAGCAAGCAGGGCTGCGCGGAAGGCGACTGCGGCGCCTGCACGGTGGCGCTGGTCGATCGCGACGCGGCGGGGCGTCCGACCTACCGCGCGATCAACAGTTGCATCGCGCCGGTCGCGAGTTTTGCGGGACGGGAAATCGTGACCATCGACGGACTTGCGCGGGACGGGAACCTGCATCCGGCGCAGGCGTGCATGGTGAAGCACCTCGGTTCGCAATGCGGCTATTGCACGCCGGGTTTCGTCATGTCGCTGTTCGAGGGATGTCATCGGACCGATATGTGCGATCCGGCGAAGATCGCGGATCAGCTTTGCGGCAACCTCTGCCGGTGCACCGGATACCGGCCGATTCGGGACGCGGCACGCGAGCTGTTTGCCTCGACCTTGGACGACGGTTTCCGTCCGCAATGGAGCGGACTGACGCCGGCGGACTACACCCATGACGGGGGAAATTTTTTCCGGCCCCACACGCTGGAGGGGTTGTTCGAACTTCGTGCCACGCATCCGGAGGCGGTCCTCGTCGCCGGAGCCACGGAACTCGGCGTCGAGGTGACCAAGAAGTTCCGGCGATTTCCGACGCTGATTTCGCTCGAAGGAATCGAGGAACTCCGCGACTGCGCGCGCGAGGCGTCCGGATGGAGGATCGGCGCCACCGCCACGCTTACGCAGGTCAAGGAGGCGCTCGGCGGTGCGATTCCGGTGTTCGACCGGATGCTGGGTGTGTTTGCCTCGCGGCAGATTCGCAACCGCGCGACGCTGGGCGGGAATCTTGTCACCGCCTCGCCGATCGGCGACAGCGCGCCGCTGCTACTCGCGCTCGGAGCGGACATTGTGCTCGTCTCCCCGGCTGGCGAACGGACGCTCGCGCTGAAGGATTTCTTCACCGGCTATCGCACCACGGCGCTTGGTGCGGACGAGATCGTGAAGTGCGTGAGGATTCCCGATTCCGCCGATGCACGCTGCGAATTTTTCAAGGTCTCGAAGCGTCGGGAAATGGACATCAGCATTGTCGCGGCGGCGTTCTTCATGGAGGTCGACTCCACTGGCATCGTCACGAAGGCGCGCCTGGCATTCGGAGGCGTGGCGGCAACGCCGATCCTGCTCGAGGATGCGGCCTCCGTGCTCGTCGGACGCCGCCCCGGCGACGCCGAGGAGGACGTGGCAGCGGCGATTGGGCGTGCATTGCATCCCATCACGGATGCTCGTGGCTCGGCGGAATACCGGCGCGGGCTTGCGGTCGCACTATGGCGGAAATTCGTTTTCGGCGGGCGAAGCGAGGCGCAGGACGAGCCTGTGCATTTCGAGCCCGGCGAGCTTTGGAGCGGGGACGATGTCAGTCGCGTGCGATCTCACGAAAGTGCGGAGGGGCACGTCACCGGACGCGCGCAATACGTCGAGGACGAGGCGTTGCGCCGCGGTGGAATGCAGACGATGTGGCCGGTGTGCTCACCGCATGCGCATGCGAAGGTGCTGTCGATCGATATCGCGGATGCGGTGGCAATGCCCGGCGTCTCGTGCGTGCTTACGGCAGCGGATGTGCCGGGAATCAATGATGTCGGATGCTCTCGACCGGATGAAATTCTGCTCGCCTCGGACGAGGTGCTGTTCCACGGCCACATTGTTGCGGTCGTCGTGGCCGATTCCGTCGAACACGCGCGCGCGGCAGCGGCGAAGGTCATTGTGACCTACGAACCCCTGCCGGCGGTTCTCACGATCGAGGACGCGATCGCGACGGGCAGTTTTCACACCGAACCGAATTTTATCCGGCGCGGTGACGCGACGGGGGCACTGGAATCGTCGCCACGGCGGTTGACGGGAACCTTCCAACTTGGAGGTCAGGAGCATTTCTACCTTGAGACGCATGCGGCCTGGGCGGACGTGCTGCCGGATGGCGGCGTGTTTGTGAGCAGCTCCACGCAGCATCCGACGGAGATCCAGATCATCGTCGCGAGGGTTCTTGGATTGCAGCGAAACGAGGTGGTCGTCGAGGCGCCACGAATGGGTGGGGGGTTCGGCGGCAAGGAAACGCAGGGCAACACCTGGGCTGCGCTGGCCGCTCTGGCGGCGTGGAAGACCGGTCGGGCGGCGCGCGTGCAACTCGACCGCGACCTCGACATGCAGCTCTCGGGCAAGCGGCATCCGTTTCTCGCGAAGTTCGAGGTGGGATTCGACGACTCCGGGCACCTTCTCGCGGCGAAGGTGGATTTGATTTCCAACGGCGGCTGGTCGCTCGATCTGTCGATGCCGATCACGGACCGTGCGCTCTTCCATCTCGACAACGCCTACTACATCCCGGCCGTGGATTTCTCCGGACGCGTGGCGAAGACCCATCTCGTTTCGAACACGGCGTTTCGAGGATTCGGCGGGCCGCAGGGAATGCTCGTGATCGAGGAGATCCTGGATCGAATCGCGCGGACCTTGAACCTACCGCCCGAGACGGTGAGAGAGCGCAATCTCTATCGCGGCGATGGTGAGACAAACCGCACGCATTACGGGCAGGACATCGGAGACAATCGGATTCGCGATTTGTGGACGGGGGTTCTGAGCGATGCCGACTTCGCGAGAAGACGTGAAGAGATCGCGCGGTGGAATACCACGAATCGCATGGTCAAGCGAGGCATCGCGGTGACACCGGTGAAGTTTGGAATTTCGTTCACGTTCACGCCCTACAATCAGGCGGGGGCGCTGTTGCTCGCCTATGCCGACGGGTCGGTGCAGGTGAATCACGGGGGCACCGAAATGGGGCAGGGGCTTCACACAAAGATTCTCGGCATTGTCATGCGTGAACTCGGACTGCCAGCCCAACGAATCCGCCTGATGTCCACGCGAACGGACAAGGTGCCGAATACCTCGGCAACCGCCGCGTCGAGTGGCGCGGACCTCAACGGTGCGGCCGTGGCCGACGCGTGCCGTGTGTTGCGCAAACGCCTCAAGCCAGTGGCCGCGGCGATGCTCGGTGCACCGGTGGAGGCGTCGATGATCCTGAAGGATGGGCGCGTGTGGTTCGATTCCGATCCGTCCCGGACTGTCACGTTTGCCGAACTCTGCGGAAAGGCGCACATGGAGCGCGTGTCGCTTTCGGCGACGGGATTTTACCGCACGCCGGAGATTCACTGGGACCGCGCAACGGGAAGCGGCAGACCCTTCTACTACTTTGCCTGCGGCGCGGCGGTGACCGAGGTCGAAGTGGACGGCTGGACCGGAATGCATCGCGTGCGGCGCGTCGACATCCTGCACGATGTCGGCGAGTCGCTGAATCCGGGCGTCGATCGAGGCCAGATCGAGGGTGGCTTCGTTCAGGGCATGGGCTGGCTGACGCGCGAGGAATTGCTGTGGAGTGATGAAGGCCGGCTTTTGACTCACAGCGCGAGCACGTATCAAATCCCCGCGTTCAGCGACGCGCCGGCGGATTTCCGTGTGCGAATGCTGCCGCGTGCTGCGCAGGCGGGGACCATTCACGGAAGCAAGGCGGTGGGCGAGCCGCCGCTGATGCTCGCGATCTCCGTGCGCGAGGCGATCCGTGATGCGATCGCTGCGTTCGGACCTCCGGGTGGCTTGGTGGAACTCGCTTCCCCCGCGACGTGCGAGGCGATATTCCATGCAGTGCGGCAACGATTGAAATGAGCGGGCACGTCGTCAGTGGACAACTTGTAGATATTCATCATCGCGAGATCTTCGGAGCGGACGTCGTCATTGTGGACGGCCGGATTTCGGAGATCCGGCGGAATCCCGACGCGCCGCAGCGGTTTCTGATTCCGGGATTCGTCGATGCTCATGTGCACGTGGAGAGCTCGATGCTGCCGCCTGCGGAATTTGCGCGACTGGCGGTGCGGCACGGCACGGTCGCAACCGTGAGTGATCCGCACGAAATCGCCAATGTGCTGGGCGTGGCGGGCGTCGAGTTCATGCTGCAGGACGCGGCACGCACGCCGTTCAAGTTTTGCTTTGGCGCTTCCCCCTGCGTCCCGGCGACGACG
>CALGTD010000097.1 GCA_937901895.1 uncultured Spartobacteria bacterium
GTATCTCATCTTGGCAATCGCGTTTTGCCTTGTCCCGTATGGTTTGGGGAGTGGTATATTGACATGTTCGGGAAGTGGCTTACTGACATGTCCGGTAAGCTCGTAGTTTTTACCTACATCATTTTTTATTCGAAGGATTTTTTATGAATTCATCGCAGGACATTTTGCAGCGTATAACGGGTTACGGAAAGAATCTCACGGAGATGCCCCATGCGGGACTTTCCACGTTTTTCCGTGCTGATTTTACGGAGGATTGGGAGAAGGTTGATATCGGGTTGATCGGGGTGCCGACGGATGCGGGTTTGAGCCATCGATCCGGGGCGCGTTACGGTCCACAGAGCGTGCGCGCGCAGTCGGGGTTGATCCGCTACATCAATCCCATGACGAAGGTGATTCCTTACGCGCACGCGCGGATTGCGGATCTGGGGGATGTGCCGATTTACAATGTCTTCGATCTTCAGCTGCTCAACGACGAAATCACGGCCTTTTATGAACGGATCGTGGAGGCGCGGATTGTGCCGCTCTCGGTTGGGGGAGATCATTCGATTTCGTATCCGATCCTGAGGGCGTTGGGCAAAAAGCGGGCGCCGGCACTGATTCATTTTGACTCGCACTTGGACATGGCTCCGCCATTGAAGGGAACGAAGTTCCACCACGGCGCACCGTTCCGGAATGCGATCGAGGATGGGGTGATCGATGCGGCGCACAGTGTTCAGGTGGCGATTCGTGATCCTTATTGGGAGTTGACGATTCCGTTTGCGAAGGAGGCAGGGGTGACCGTCCTTGAAATGACCGATGTGGATACGATGGGAGTGGTCGCGGTGGTCGAGACGATCCGCAGCGTGGTTGGGGATCGGCCCGTGTATCTGAGTTTTGATATTGATGCGATTGATCCTACGCTGGCACCTGGCACGGGGACGCCGGTGATGGGTGGCCTCACAACGCGCGAAGCGATGAAGATTCTGCAGGGCCTGAGCGATCTGCACATCGTCGGCGCGGATGTCGTGGAAGTGTCGCCGCCTTATGATCCCACTGGAATGACCGCGCTGCTGGGTGCGCAGCTTTTATTCGAGATTCTGTGCGTGACGGCGCAGTCGTCCCGCGTTGCGAAAAAATCGCGAACGTAGGTGCTTTGACCGGAGACGGCCCGCGGGATATTTTTCGAGCAGGGTGCGCTGACCACGACAGCGGTTATTGCGCGGCGGTCGGGGGTTTCGGAAGGGGTGTTGTTTCAGCGTTTCAAAACGGAAGAGCTCTTGCTCGAAGCGACGTTGACGCATGATCCGGGGAAATGACAGGCGGAAGCCTATCGGAAAATCCTCTCGCGGTTTTCGCTCATCGTCCACGAGTTGCTGCACTTTTCCGTCCCGAACCACGGCAAGCTCTGGAAGGCCCTCATGCGGGCCCATCTGGGAAATTATGAGAAGCTTGAGACCCACCTACGACATCACGCCGGGGGCACAAGGGAGTCCGTCAACAATTCTTGACAGAACCCATGGCAGAACCGGGCTGCGCGGGGTTGGTCCCGAGGGGGTGGGGGGGTAATTGGGGCCCTGGGTCGGCTATTCCTCTGCTCCGTGAGTGTTCACGCTTCAGCGTGGCGCTTCCTTCCGTCGGCGCCTACGGCGGGCAGGTTACTCATCAGATCGAAGTCGAACGTCGAGGCTGGCACCGCCGCAGCGAAGGCAAGACACAGACAGGAACGCCAGATTTTGCGCCCGTTGGCCCCATCCCGACAATCCCCCCCGATGGTGGTCAAGGTAACTTCTTCAAAAACCCGGCAATCATGCGATCGCTCGTTTATGATGCAGCTATGCCTTTGGAGGAGCCGGGGGCTCGGGTTCCTGACTCAACACGCTGCCCTCCGTCGGAATCAGATGGTGGCTGGAGCGCGCCCTCGGATGCATCCAGAAGTGCCCCTCCGGCGCGTTGTGCAGCTTGATGTGCACCATGTCGGCCACGGCGCCCTTGGATTTTTTGTCGTGGAGCGCGTAGATGATGAAGGGGATCGAAAAGATGACCAGGAAGCTGACGATCAGCAGTCCCACGTAAATCCTTTCGGACTCGAGCGCGGTCAGGCTGCTTGGCGGGAAGAAGGAGATCACGAAAGCCAGCAGGGAAATCGTGAAGCCGGAGGCCGCCACCAGGAGCTTCACCGGTTTGCCGCCGGGGATGTTGTAGGAGCGCTTTTTCTCGGGATGCTTCAGCACCAGATTCATGTAGCCGAGGAAAAGGAGAAGATACGCGATCAGGTAGAGCACGACGGTAAGCGCCAGCGCGATGAGGAAGGACATGTTGCTGCCGCCTCCGCCCAAGGTGAAGATGATCAGCATGATCGTGGTGATGCTCAGCTGGAAGATGACCAGGGGCACGGGCACGCCGTTCTTGTTCACCTTGGCCAGCGCCTTTGGCAGGATGCCCTTCTGCGCGGTGACATACATGCCGCGGGACGGACCGACGATCCAAGAGGTGATCTCCGCCACGACGCCCAGCATGAGGATGGCCGCGATGATGCGGACGATCCATTCGAGGTGCGGGCCATAGCTCGAAATGAGCGCCTGGAAGGTCTGCACGACCCCGGCGCTCAGGTTGATCTCGTTGGCCGGGATCACGGCGGCGACGGAGAGTCCGCCGATGGAGCTGAGGCTGATGGCGGCGCACATGAGCAGGAACATGGCTAGCGGGTAGTCGCGGCCCGGATTTTTCATCTCGTTCACATGCGTCGCGGAGGCTTCCACGCCCATGTAGCTGAGGATGAAGGCGACGAGCACGACGAGGGTGCTGATTTTCGTGAAATCGGGGAAGAAGCTCGCGGCGTTCATCTCGATTTCCAGCTTGGCGCCGCTGGCGAGATGAAGAAGCGCCAGCACGACGAGAATGGCCGCGGGCACCAGAATGCCCCCGAGGAACCCGGCCTTGGCGATGCGCGCGGTATATTTCGTGCCCCCGAGCTGGGTGAAGGCGAGGAACCATACGATGACGAGCGCGGCGACGGTTTTCACCAGCGGGTCGTTGTTCAACGCCGGCCACGCGAGCACGTAGGAGAGCGCGCCCAGGATGAAATAGAGCATCGGGATGAAGCCGATCGCGATCTGGAAGTAGGCGAAGGCGATCGCGGCAAAACCCCAGCGTTCCCCCAGCGTGTTCGACACCCACGCGAACACGCCACCCTCCTCCCATCCTTCCACGGTGGCCATTTCGGCCGCGCAGAGCCCCACGGGGATGAACCAGAGGAGTCCTCCCAGCAGCAGGAAGAAAACCAGGCTGAACCCCGACGTGGCGAAGGTCGGATACTCGTAAACGGCCATCACCATGGAGGCGGTAATGGCAAAGAAGCCAAACAAACCGAGTTGCTTGGTGGGATTATTCGATGACGCGGTCGTGCTCATAGGTTGTCGAAGTGAAGGGAGGTGGAGATCAGTGATGGTAGCCCGAGGCTTCCGCTGCGGTGGCCGGGTGGGAGACTGGGTGCTTCTCGAAATATTCCAGGCTCCGCTTGAAGTCCTCAATCAGTAGGCTGATCAAATCCCGGCTTACGCCGTGGCGGACAAGGATGCGCTGCACCACGAGATCCTCGCGGTGCGCGGGCATCGAGTAGGCGGGCACCTGCCAGCCGCGCACGCGCAGGCGGTCGGCTAGGTCGTAGAGGGAGAAGGGCGTCTTGGCCCCGTCCTTGATCTTCCAGCTCACGCAGGGGATGCCCCGATCGGACTCTCCGCCATAAAGCACCTCGAAAGGCCCGAGTTTCGTGATCGCGCCGGCAAAATATTGCGCGGAGGAGTAGCAGGCGTTCTGGATCTTGGCGTAGCCTTCCTTGCCGAGGCGGATGAAGTTGTAATACTGCGCGATGATCTGCCCGCCGGGACGGGAAAAGTTCAGCGCGAAGGTGGGCATGTTGCCGCCGAGGTAGTTCACGTTGAAGATGAGGTCTTTGGGCAGGTCCGCTTTCTCGCGCCAGATGACCCAGCCGGCGCCCAGGGGGGCGAGGCCGAACTTGTGACCCGAGGAGTTGATCGACTTCACGCGGGGCAGGCGGAAGTCCCAGGGCAGATCGGGCGCGCAGAAGGGAGCGAGAAAGCCTCCGCTCGCGCCGTCGACGTGAATGGGGATGTCGAGCCCCGTGTCGGCCTGGAGTTTGTCGAGCGCGTCGTTCACAGCCTTGACCGGTTCGTAATGCCCGGTGAATGTGACTCCCAGAGTGGGAACGACGCCGATGGTATTCTCGTCGCACCGTTTGACGACCTCCTCGGGAGTCATGATGAGGCGGTTCCCTTCCATCGGGATTTCGCGGAGTTCGATGTCCCAGTAGCGGGCAAACTTGTGCCAGCAGATCTGGACGGGGCCGCAGATCAGGTTCGGCTTGTCGGCGCTCTTGCCTGCCGCCCGGCGTTTTTCACGCCAGCGCCACTTCATCGCCATGCCTCCGAGCATGGCCGCCTCGCTGGAGCCGGTGGTCGAGCAGCCGATGGTGTCCGCCGCGTCGGGAGAATTCCACAGATCGGCCAGCATGTGGACGCAGCGCGCCTCGATCTCGGCCGTCTGGGGATACTCGTCCTTGTCGATCATGTTCTTGTCGATGCACTCGTCCATGAGCTTGCGCACCTCGGGCTCCTCCCAGGTCTGGCAGAAGGTGGCGAGATTCTGCCGGGCGTTGCCGTCGAGCATGAGTTCGTCGTGCACCAGTTGATAGGCATCCCGGGCCGAAGATTCGTTTTCGGGAAAACGGTATTTGGGCAGCGGTCTGGCCAGTGTCCCGGAGCCGAAGACTTCATCGATTTCGTTGGATAGGGAGGGTTAGGAGTGGAGTGACATAATTGTTTTTCAGGTTGTGGTTGATGGGAGATGATGGGACAGGGCGCTTAGAAGCTGACGTTGATGATGGCGCCGATCACCCAGGCATTCTGGATCGTGCCGGTCGCCCCGGGGTTGACGATGTATTGGACGTCGGGTTGCACAGTGAGCCATTGATTGACGGCAATCTGATAAGACCATTCAAAGACCAACTCGTAGTTCTCCTGGGGTTGGTTCATCGACGCCTGCTGCGCGGCAAGATCCCGGCTGAAACTTCCCCAGGCCACGCCGAAGATCGTCCAATCCTGATCCCGGTGGGGAATCAACCCGAGATATTGGGCGCCGCCCGAGACAAAGAAGGGAATCTGGGCGATGGACTGCTGGGGAACCAGGGTGAAGGCGCTCCAGAGATAAAGCCCCTGGTCATCTTTCGCGGATTCCCGGAACACCATCTGGTCCGCGAGGAAATAGAAGCCATACATGTTTGGCTGATTGAGGTTGTTCGTAAAGGAGGGGTAGCTCCAGTTGGAGAAGAAGGCGCCGAACTTGTAGTGTCCCTTGTAGCCGGGACTCAGTTCGTCGTCGAGCGGAACATAAGTCTTCTTCGAAGCTACCGATTTTCCATCCGAAGCCGGGGCGGGCTTTTCCTTCTTGAACAAGGTCGGCGTCCAGCCCGCTTCCATGAAGATCATGGTTCCGTCGCCCTTTCGGATGCTGTAGTCAAACCCGTGGTATGCCGGCTGACCGATGCGCTCGGACACCTGGTAAATGCCCGCCTGGGCATACCACTGAGGTTCCACATATTTGACAAAGGCACCCCACGAGGCGGCCGGCATGGCCGTAGCCGGCATATCGTAAGGGATGCCCAGCGGGTTGCCGCAGAAGGCGAGGTTGGCGTAAACATCGTAAAGGGGCGAGGCCATGAAGTCATTCAGGAGCGACATCTGACCCAGCTTGATGTGCAGCTTCCCATCCAGCAGTGTCTGCATGAAGTAAAACTCATCAAACATGAAGGTGTTCGGCCCGTAGTCGGTTGAGATCTGGAAGTTGTTTCCGACGGCGGTCGACAGGTCGCTGCCCGCGTTGTCGGCAAAGGACCAGACAATGGTGCCCCCCTTCCAATTCATGATCTTTTCCAAGTCCAGGTTAAGCTGGAAGAAGAGCATGTGGTTGTAGGCAAAGTCCCGGGTCAGACCTCCGGACACATTGCCCAGGAAGTATGCCGTAAACGAACCCATGAAACTGACGCCCGCATCCGCCAGATCCTGACGCAGACTGGATTCCGGAATCGCCGATCCCTCCCTTTTCCGGAATTTTCGGCTGTGCGTCTCCTTCATCCTAATGTCGACTTCGGGAAGCGCGCTGCTCCCGTTCCACCATCGTTCAAATCCACTTTGGATGGGAGACGGGTCCTTTGTTTCTTTTGCCTCCTGAGTGAAGGCAACCGGTAGTAGCGAAAAAAATGCCGCTCCATAAGCGAGCGGCCTGGCAAGGGATTGAAGCAACATTAATTTGTGGCCTCCGGGTCCACGTCGTATTTTCTAAAGCGGTTTTTGTCAACAACGCACCAAAAATGGATAATGATTGGCCAAAATTTGGTCAGGGATGCGATTTGGCTGTGGAGGTCGGCCGGGGGATATTGAACCTAACTGCCATCCGGCGGGCGGAGCGTGCCTTGTTTTGCTTTGTTATGGATACAAATGGCAAAGAGATCCATAAGGAGATCGGAATTCACAGCGGGGCGTTTTTCGAATTTGCTGGTCTGAGAATATGAAGCGCTGGATTCGTCCGACGGAGCAGCAGGTGCTTGCCGCATCGGTTGTTGTCACGGTCATACTGGCCGTGGTGGGAATCGGTTTCGGGCTCTTCACCCGTTCGCAATCGATCGTCTTTGACGGCATCTTTTCCATCGTGGACTTTCTGATGTCCGCGCTGGTTCTGTTTGTGGCCAGGCTGCTCAAACGCTCGGGGAGCCGGCGGTTCCAATACGGATACTGGCATTTCGAACCGTTGGTGTCGGCGTTTCGCGGCCTGGCGCTTCTGGCGGTGTGCATTTATGCCCTGGTGGACGGAATCGGCGGAGTGTTGGCCGGCGGATATCTTGTGGAGCTCGGTGAGGCGTCCGTGTATGCGGCCGTCGTCTCAGGGATCTGTTTTGCGCTGTATTTCTATGAGCGATGGGTCAATCGGAGAATCGGATCGGAATTCATCCGGATAGACATGAACAGTTGCCTGATGTCCGCCGCCATCACGCTGGCACTGTTTTTGGGATTCTTGTCGGCGGAGCTGCTGGAGCGTGCCGGTTTTGGGGCGCTGAAGCCCTATGCGGACCCGGTGATTCTGATCGTCATGACGCTGGTGCTGCTCCCCATTCCGGCCGGCATTATTTATCGGAGCATGCAGGAGGTCTTCATGGTGGCCCCGCCGGATGTGGTGCAGGTCGTAAACAATGTCATGAACAGGGAGACGGCCCGCCATGGATTTTCCGATTACAAGGCCTACGTCGCCAAGTCGGGGCGCATCCATTTGATTGATATTGTCATCCTGCTTCCCGAGCGTTGCCCGAAAACGACCGTGGAATTGGACGCCATCCGTGAGGAGATTGCCGGCCAGCTAAGTGATTTTGCGAAACTGGAGCAGTGGCTGACCATATCGTTCACGACCCGGCGGGATTGGTTGTGAGGACAGGAATTTTGCCGGGCAGGGCAACAGGTGGTCAGGCTGACATTTGACGGAGTCAGCGGGGTGAAGTGCTGGTGGTTCGGACATGAGTTTTATCTGGGACAGGCCGGAGCTGTCTCGCCGCATTGTTGGCGTTCACACTTCGGCGTGCGGATTCCATTTCCGCCTTCCGCTTTCCGCTTTCCGCTTTTCCTCCCCCGTCTCCTCACGGCGCCCACGGGTCAG
>CALGTD010000098.1 GCA_937901895.1 uncultured Spartobacteria bacterium
CGGCCCGTATGCCGGCTACGTCCAGCAATATCTCTTCCACCACGCGCGCGTTTCGAAGACGCTTCCCACCTCATGATCGAGACCGTGCGCGAGCAGCGGATACGGGAACGCCGGCGAATCCTCATTGCGCTGGCGATCTCGGTGCTCGTGCATCTGCTGCTGATTGGCATCGCACTGCTCGCGCTCATCGTCATGGCGATTCTCAATCCTCCGCGCGCGCTGGAGCCGGAATCCGGGCCTGTGGAGCTGATCCTTCTGCCATCCCCCAGTCCGAAGGAGGAGGAACGCCCATTTATCGACAGTGCGCAGACCGAGCCGGCAGAGGAGGCTCCCGAGAAGGCGCAGTTCGAGTCGGACGAGAATTCACGGGCGGCGAGCGAGCTGCCACCAACGTCCGACGAAAGAATGCCCTCCGTCGACGGGGATAGCGAAGATGGTCTGACTCTGCGGAATCAGCAACTCGCCCTGGGACCCAGTAACCGGCCGTCGCCTCCTTCTCCGCCGCAGCAGGAGCAGTCCCCCGCGGTTGAACAGCAGCCACCGCAACCTCGTGAGGAGCAGAAGGAGGAACCGACGCCAACGCCCGCTCCCACGCCATCGAAGGACGATCTGGCCGTGCCAGCGCGACCGACGCCGCGCGAGGAGCCTGAGGTGAGGAAACCCGAACCTCCCACGCCACCGACGGTTCCGCGGGCGCCGGGCTTCCAGCCACAGACGCGCACCACGCGACTGACGGGCGGGGTTTCGAACCGTGGCAGGGCGTCCGTGGATGCGGTAGGGACGCCGTTGGGACGCTACCGGAAAATGCTCAACGATGCGATCGGCTCCCGCTGGTATTACTACGTCAGCGACATGATCGGCATGGTGAACATTGGAACGGTTCACATCACCTTCGTCGTGCGCGCGGACGGGAAGGTGGAAAAGTGGCGTGTGACGAAAAACACCTCGAACGAAACCCTGGCGAGCTGCAGCACCCGGGCGATCCTGGAGGCGGAAATTCCGCCCATCCCACGGGAGATTGCCGACGCCCTCGAGGGTGGACAGCTCGAGGTCGATTTTTCCTTCACGATTTTGCCGTAGGCCGAAGGAGTTTCTACAGCATCGGCTCCAGCCGACGCTTTACCTCGCGAAGCGCGGCGTGTCCGAAATGTCCCTGGCGCACTTCGATGAACCGCGATCCGGTCCACACGTCGGACAGCGATCGCAGTCCGGCGCTCGGAGTGACGGTGTCGTAGACTCCACCCACGATCAATATTCGGTCGGCCGGGGCGTGGGGTCGCCCGTGCATTGGCGAACTCAGATGCGAGTGACGAAGCGACGCACCGCGCTCGATGCCCTGCATCGCGAGGATGCGCCGGATCGAGACCGCCACGGGGTTGTCCCAGATCGCGTGCTCGATATCGACGATCGGCTGGATCAATGCGATGAAGCGGAATTCGGGTTCGACGAAGCTCAGCAGCGAGGCCGTCCAACCCCCATAGCTGGTGCCCATGAGGCCAAACTCGGAGCATCCATTGGCGCGAAGGAATGCCATGGCCTGCCGAAGTTCGACGACACCCTGCCGAAGTGTCTCGGCATTGCGTGGAAGGTTGGCGGAGATGGCCAGCGCGCCGTTGCGATAACCGCGCGGCACGCGGCTGTAGTGGAAGGGAAGATGCGGAAAGAGCATGTTCCAGCCGCGGGAGTGAAACCAGGTCGCGAGCCGGCGGTAGCCGATGTCGCTGGCGGACATCAACGCATGCAGGACGATGGCCGTTGGGGCCTGGGGACCCTTCGGTCCGATGAACCACCGCATCCGTGCGACATCGTTTTCCGCAAATCCGGACGACACGGGAGATTCCCAGTGAAGAATGCGGGAGTGGTCGGAAGTTACGGATGCCGGCGGAGCGGCGTAGAATGCCTCGCGGACGATGGGTTCACACGCGGAGAGATACGCATCCAGCTCCGCTGCAGTGCATGCATGATGGCGGAGATTCCACTGTATGCGGTTCATCATCGCGCACATGGCGGCATCCATCGCGCCGGCAATCGAGCGTTCGAGGAGCGTTCTCATGCGTAGGGATCCTCGCCCTTGCGTGCCTGCGGCGTTTTTGGGAGGTCTGCGACGGTGACGCCGCAGCTGGAAAGAAGATGTTCCTTCAATTCGACGAAGGCGTTTGCCAGCGCGGTTTGAAATTCATTTCGGGGGCTGTCGCGATCGTCCGGAGCAGGGGGTGCGATCGGATGTCCCGTGAGAATCCACACCGGCGGACGACGGAGGGGGCGCCAGTTCGCGCGGAGATACAGACGGTCCGAGCCGACGATGACAGCGGGGATGACCGGTGCCTGCGAAATCCTCGCGAGCGCGCCCACGCCCGGGCGCATTGGCGCGCGTTCGAGGATGGAGGTTTCGCCCGCACGGATGCCGCCTTCGGGGAAGATTCCCACGACGCGTCCGGCTTTCAACCGCCTGGCCGCAGTGCGCAATGCGGTGCGGTCCGCGCCGCTGCGGTCGACGCGGAATGCGCCCGTTCGTTCGAGCCATTTCGCGAAGCGGGCGTTGCGAAAGAGTTCCTCCATGGCCATCCAGTCCACATGGCGTGGAAACATGGAGCCGATCAATGGCGGGTCGAAATGACTGATGTGATTGCAGGCGAGGATGAATGCGCCGCGTTGCGGAACCGGCTGGATATGATCCATGCGAACCCGTGCCGCGGCGCGGAAGATCACACGGAAAGCCAGTCGCGCTGCAGAGTTGAATGTCCGCTGCGAGGAACTCCCGATCTCGAACATATCAGACCTGCACGACCGTGACGTCCACGTTCATGCCTGCAAAGGCCCCGGGTTCTCCGATCCACGATCCGCTCAGCGGCGCGGCACGCTCAGGATCCCGCACGACCGCGACGGACACATGCTGCGCGCCGGCGATGGTGTTGTTCGTGGGATCAAATCCGCGCCAGCCGGCTCCCGGAATGTAGATCTCCGTCCAGGCATGCGTCGCGCCGTGCTGGTCGGCGGTGGGCGGGACCTGAAGGTAGCCGCTGACAAACCTGGCGCCGAATCCCCAGTGACGTGCGGCTTCCATCATGAGCGTGGCGAAATCGCGGCACGAGCCCGTGCCTCTGGCGAGGGTTTCCGCGGGTGACTGGATCCCCGGTTCCTCCCGGCGAACATAGGTGAACGACTCGAAGATCGCGGTGTTCAATCGCGAGAGCAGTTCGAAGGTCCCGATGAGCTGGCCGGGCTTGTAGAGCTGCAGCAGCCAGTCGCGCAATCCCGCCGCACCGCGCGGATAGGCGGACAGCCGGTAGGGGATGAGCTCCGCCTGTTCGTCCATTTGATACTGGAAGGGATACGAGACGGCGTCGGGTTCGATGACGAAATCGAGCGGCGCCTCGTCGTAGTGTGCGACGACAACCTCACTCAACAGGCGCAGCCGCGAGGCGGATTCCTGGAACTCGAGAATCGCGATGGAGTTTCCATACATGTCGCGGATCCAGCGCACCTTTGCGACGGGGAAAATTTCAAGACGCGAGCTTTCGATATGCACGTCGTGTCCCTCCCGCGGCCGGACGAGCGCGCGATGCGGCGCAAACGTCACGGGCGACTGGTAGGTGTATTCGGTGAGGTGCGTGATCTGGAGACGCTTCATGCGGGGCCACTGTATCTACAGGAGGACACGCGCCGAGCGCAGCGGGAAAAACAACTTTATCCTCCCGCACGCCGGATTCCTCCTGTGAAATCCGGGGCATGTCCACCGTCACGAAAGCCGTCATTCTCGCCGCCGGCCGCGGCACCCGCATGCGCGAACTCACCGACGACCTTCCGAAACCGATGATTGCGGTGCGGGGAAAGCCGATCCTGCAGCACATCATCGAGGGAATGCGTGGTGCGGGAATCACGGATGTCCTGCTTGTGGTCGGTTACCGCGAGGACGTCGTGCGGGATTTCTTCGGCGACGGCGCGGCATTCGGAGTGCGCGTCGATTACGAGCGGCAGGTCGTGCAGGATGGCACCGGGCGTGTGGTCGAGCTGGCGAAGCCCTTCACGGCCGACGACCCTTTCCTGCTGAGCTACGGCGACATCCTTCTCGATCCGCGAAACTACGCGGTGATGGTGAGGCCGGGCGGGGAGGAGGCGATCGTCTCCGTGAAACGCAGCGACGATGTGAGCAAGGGAGGCGCGGTCTTCGTGGACGACGATTTTTACCTGACGGATTTGAGGGAGAAGCCGAAGCCCGGCGAGCCCACGAGCCCCTGGTATAACGCCGGCGTCTACATGTTCCGGCCGTCGATTTACGAGTTCACCGCAACCCTCGAACGCTCACCCCGCGGCGAATACGAACTTACCGATGCGATTCGCAATCTGGCCCACAGCGGCCGCCGTGTCCGCGTCTTCGAACTTCAGGGCGATTGGGCGGATGTGAGGGATCCGGAAGTGCTCGCCGAGTTGAACCGCGATTGACGGATGCCAAATCGCCCGCAGAATGACGGACCGTGAGTGATGCGCGTCCAGTCATCGATCCGCCGCCGGTTCCCGGCCGCGTGCTGCTGCACTCGTGCTGTGCACCGTGTTCCGGCGAGGTGATGGAGGCGATGACCCACGCGGGCATCGACTACACGATCTTTTTTTACAATCCGAACATCCACCCGCGGAAAGAATACGAGCTGCGGAAGGAGGAGAACATCCGCTTCGCGCAGAAGTCCGGTGTGGAGTTCGTTGACGCCGACTACGACACCGACAACTGGTTCGCCCGCGCGAAGGGGCTGGAGTGGGAGCCCGAGCGTGGAGCACGGTGCACGATGTGTTTCGACATGCGCTTTGAGCGAACCGCGCTCTACGCGCATGAACATGGGTTTCCCGTGATCACGAGCTGCCTCGGCATCTCGCGGTGGAAAAACATGGACCAGATCAACGACTGCGGGGCGCGTGCAGCATCGAAGTATCCCGGCATGGCCTACTGGACGTTCAACTGGCGGAAGAAGGGCGGGGCGCAGCGGATGCTCGAAATCTCGAAGCGCGAGCAGTTTTACCAGCAGGAATACTGCGGCTGCATCTACTCGCTGCGCGACACGAACGCATGGCGCCTCCAGACCGGGCGCCCGAAGATCAAGCATGGCGTGAAGTTCTACGGACGCGACGAGTCCGACATCCCCGCGACATCCCGCGCCGGGGACGCCGCCGGCTGACGTCGTCTGCGAAATTTCCAGCTGGGCCGACTGCAGGTAGGTGGTTTCCCTCGGAGCGATTGGTCAGCGCGGAGAAAGCGCTCGCGCGGCAACTACTCCCATCCAGACCGCGATGAGACAGAGCGTGGTCGAAAGCAGGACGTTCAGCCCGGCGTAGAGCCATTTGCCATCACGGGCGAGTTCCAGGGTGTAGAGACTGAACGACGAGAAGGTCGTGTATCCGCCGAGCACGCCGATCGTCACGCCCTGTCGGACGATGGGATTCACGAGCAGGGGGCCGTCGGGAGCCGTGAGACCGGTGAAGATTCCGATCGCGAAGCTGCCGGTGACGTTCACAAACAAGGTTCCGAGCGGGAAGGCGGTCGTCAAATGCGTGAAAATCCACTTCGACATGAACAACCGCAGTGCGCTGCCAATCGCCCCTCCGAGCATCACCGCGAGATAGATCTGAACCGGCATTTTGAAGGTTGTCGAGCGGACGCTGGCAAATCGGGAGGCCCGGGTCAATGCCGGCGGGATTGACAATCCGACCATGCGTGTGCATGTCCGGGAATGCACGGACTCTCGCGAACCTGGATGGCCGCACTTGCGGTGATGGTAATGGCAGGAGGCGCGGATGTCGCGCACGCTGCGAAGCCGAAGGGTCTCGCGATATTCAAAGGCAGCCGCAAGGGAGCGTTTCTGATCGCGCAGGGGCAGGATACCCGCGTTGTCGGGATCGCGGAGATCAAGGTTCTGTCCGACAAGTCGGGTCGGAATGGGACGATTCGAATCAACGGCACGCTGGGTCAGGAAAAATTTCCGACCCAGACATTCAAGCTCCGACGCGGAAAGGCCTCCGTAAACGTCCTGCTTCCCGGCATCGAGAGCTTCGCGATCCCCGCGAAAGGCGCTTACAAGGTGCGGGGCAGGCGGGTTCAGATCGACGTCGAGAGCGCCGCACCGGACAGTCGGGAGATGGCGGTGACCCTCCAGTTTCAGCCGGGCGGGGAAACGATCTCGCTGTCCGGCCTCATCGATGTCGGCGGCTCCAGCGCGCCCGTTTACCTGTCGATTTTCGGAACGTAGCTGCGGGCGAATCCGCCGTTACATCGCCGCACGCAAGGTCGCGACGATGCGATCCATCTCCTCGCGCGTGTTGTAGAAGTGGGGGCTGAAACGCAGCCATGCACGGCCATCGCGGGTGTTGCGCAGAGACGCGGTGATTTTTGCGGATTCGAGTGCGCGGAAGAGATGTTCGGATTCGCGGGACTCGTGACGCACCGTGAGAATACCGGAGCGCAGCGGTTCCTCCGGTCCGGGTGAGATCGTTTCGAACCCAAGATCCGCGAGACGCGCGTGCAGATGGTCGCGCACGTCGAGAATGCGACGGGAAACCTCGTCGATTCCGCAGCCGAGCAGCAGGTCGATCGCGGCGAGCATCCCATACATTCCCGTGATATTCAGCACGCCCGGCTCGTAGCGCTGGGCGGTCTCGGGGAACGCGATCTCCCGCTGTGTGATGAACTGCGGCGACTGGACATTCCACGCGCCAAGCAGGGTGGGATGACATCGTGCAAAGTTGCGCTTTGCCACGAAGACGATGCCGATCGCGAGTGGACCGAGCAGCCACTTGTGGGCATCGGCGCTCAGAAAATCGACATGGCGCGCCGAGGTGCGGAACGCCCCCAGCGTCTGGATGGCGTCGAGGGAGAACAATACGCCGCGCTCCTGCAGCAACACACCGATGGCGTCCACGTCGATCCGCCATCCGGTAAGGAAGTGGCAGGATGCGAGGGCGACCATCTTTGTGCGCGGGCTCAGGGCCTCCGCAACGACTTCCGGAGTGATCCGTCCGGGCTGGTCCGGTTCAAGAAATCTCACCTCGACTCCCTGCCGGCGCAGATTCGTCCACGGGTAGACATTGGCGGGGTAGTCGTCGAGGTAGCACAGGATCTCGTCGCCAGGCTTCCAGTCGAGGCCGTTTGCAAACAGGCTCAGCCCGAGCGATGTCGGGCCGAGAAGCGCGATCTCGTCGGCGTTTGCATCGATGAGTTCCGCCGACCTGGCGCGTGCGCGGGCGATGTCGCGAATGACGCTGCCAAACTCCTGATGCTGCTCGCAGCTTCGCGTGATGTGGTCGCGCATCGCATCGGCGACGCAACGGGGCAGGGCGGTGACGCCGGCGTGGCCGGTGAAGATCTGTGCCTTCGCGACCGGAAATTCTTCAAGGCGCGTGGCTTCGTCGGAAAATGGAATCATTTTTGTGCGCGGGCCTCGTCGATGAGTTCCCAGAACCCACCGGCCTCTCCGAGTGCCTCGTCCTCCTCGGCCATCGGAAGATTCGAACGGAAAAGGAAGTCGCGGATCGTGTTTTTGTGCAACACGCGGTGCACCTCGATGCCCTGCGGATGAGGGCTGAAGTAAATCCGGTAGTCGGTGGCACGGTAGCGGTAGAGCTGCTTGCCATCGCGCTTGACCCGGCCGAAGCGTTCCTTGTCGAGTTGGTCGAGGTCCTCGGGCAGAAAATGGAATTCCGAGAGCAGCTCCAGCTGCAGCTCCTTCGGCAACGCCGCCATTTCGTGGGCGCTGATCTTGTTGAAGATGACCTGAAACACGTTGCAAAACCCTAGCGTTCACGCCGCGGAGGGTGCAATAGCCAAGCGCCGTGTGGCTTGCGGAGGCGGTTCGGGGGAACTAGGGTGTCCGTTCCTCGAAATGCAAAAAACCGTCACACTTTACGACACCACGCTGCGTGATGGCACGCAGGGCACCGGCATCTCCTTTTCGGTGCAGGACAAGATTCGTGTCGCGGAGCGACTGGACGAGTTTGGGATCGACTACATCGAGGGCGGTTTTCCGGGTTCGAATCCGAAGGACGCCGAGTTTTTCAAGGAGGCGCGGAAGCGTGGCTGGAAGCATGCGAAGGTTGCGGCGTTCGGCGCCACGCGGCGCGGGCGAATGAAGGTCGAGGAGGATCCGCAGGTGCGCATCCTGCTCGATGCGGAGACTCCGGTTGTGACGATCGTCGGCAAGACGTGGCCGATCCAGGTCACCGAAGTGCTCGGTGTAACGCTCGAGGAAAACCTCGCCATGATCGCGGAGACCGTCGGGTATTTGAAGAAGCATGGACGCGAGGTCTTTTACGACGCGGAGCACTTTTTTGACAGCTGGCGGCAGGATCCCGGATATTCGCTCGCGACCCTGAAGGCCGCGCACGAGGCGGGCGCGGACCTCTGCGTGCTGTGCGATACGAACGGCGGGTCGATGCCGGATTTTGTGAAGAACGCGGTGGCCGAGGCGGTTTCCACGCTTGGCTCGCCGGTGGGCATCCACACGCACAACGACTGCGGTCTCGGCGTGGCCAACGCGCTGGCCGCGGTGCTGGCGGGCGCCACCCAGGTGCAGGGCACGATCAACGGCTACGGCGAGCGGGTTGGAAACTGCGATCTCATTACCATTGCGGCGAACCTTCAGCTCAAGATGGACACGCCGGTCGTTCCGGATCTCACGAAGCTGCGTGACCTCGCGCTTTTCCTGGACGAGGTGGCGAACGTTCCGCACAACATCCGCGCACCGTTCGTCGGCAGCGCGGCGTTCACGCACAAGGGCGGCCAGCACGTTCATGCGGTGCAGAAGCTCTCCAGCAGTTACGAGCACATCGATCCCGCGCTCGTGGGCAATCGCCAGACGATTGTCGTCTCCGATCTTTCCGGGCAGAGCAACGTGCTCGCGAAGGCGAAGGAACTTGGATTCGATCTCGAAAAGGGGGCGCCCGAGGCGGCAAAGACACTCGCCGAGGTGAAGCGTCTCGAGAACGAAGGCTACGAGTTCGAGGCCGCGGATGCGTCGTTCGACCTGCTCGTGCGCAAGATGCTCGGGGCGTCGAAGCCATTGTTCGATCTCAAGGAATATCACTGCACCTACCGGCGCTCGCCCAACGGGGACGTGAACACCTGCGAGGCGACGGTGAAGCTGATCGTGAAAGGAACGCCGGAATACACCGTCGCCGAGGGTGACGGACCGGTGAACGCCCTGGACGCCGCGCTCCGCAAGGCGCTTCGGCCGTTCTATCCGTGGATCGAGCGCCTCTCGCTGGCCGATTACAAGGTGCGTATCGTCGATGGAAAATCCGGCACTGCGGCGCGGACGCGGGTGCTGATCGAGTCGACCGACGGACACCGGTCGTGGGGCACGGTCGGCGTTTCCGACAACATTATCGAAGCCAGCTGGCAGGCTTTGGTGGACAGTTTCGAATATTACGGGCATCAACAGTCCTGATGGACACGCTCGGCTGGCTCGAAGTCGCAAATCTCGTTCTGCTCGCGCTGCTGCTGGGCGGCGAGGCAGGGCTTCTGCTGGGGACTCATCCTGCGATCGTCCGATTGCCCGTGGCTGAACGCGAGCGGGCGATGGCGTTCGTTTGCCGCCGCTACGGGATTGCCCTGTCGGTGGTTGCGGTCGCGGGCTTTGCAACCTCGACCGCTTCGACCATCGGCATGATGCTTGTGAACCGGCCATTCTGGTTCGGCGCAATCGGCTGGCTCTGCCTCGGCGTGGCGCTGGCCATCGGATTCCGGTTCATTCGTCCGGTGAACACGCAGCTCGCGAAGTTTCCCGAAAACGGACAGGGCTGGATTGCCATTGGGCGCACCTGGCAGCTCTGGCACGCTGCAGCCGCCGTGCTGGTAAGTGCGACTTTCGTGCTGTTTGTCGTTGCGGTCGTGGTGAACTGAACCGTTCCCACCGGGCAAGTGCTCGGGGAGGGACTTGAACCCACACTCCTTGCGGAACCAGATCCTAAGTCTGGCGCGTCTGCCAATTTCGCCACCCGAGCTTTCGATTTCGAGCGGCACGCGACCAGCGAGCCTCGAAATCATGCGGGAGATTCCGCGCCGGTCCGCTTTCTAGCAAGGGCAAAGTTTGAAATTCCCGAAGACGATGCGGCTGCCGGATCCGGTATGAGGGGTTCGTGGGGTTGCCTTTTTGAGCAGGTGGGTTAAATTGGTCGCGATGAAAACCCTGGCGCCCCAATTCGCTTTTGCTCGCGAAGCCGGTCCGGCGTTTTTCGGTTTTCCGTCAATGGGTCGCCGGTGTCCGGCGTGCCGCCTCTTTATGACGATGGCGGACGCTGGTTGCCGCGCGGGTTGACGACCCGCTCCCGATAACCGCGTCCGCGCTCCCCGTTTACGGACGATTCCGTCCGTTTGTGCATCCGTCTGGATGCCCTTTTCACGCCCGTTCTCCGGCCATGCACCGGATTTCAACACCTCTCGAGAGCATGACGATTTTGCTGACCAACGACCTCAACGGAAACCGCCAGTGGTATGACTGGCTTCTCCACATGGCAACCCGTGTGGACGCAGTGTGCATTGCGGGCGACCTCGTGTCCCCGCTTTGTGGCGATCTCATGGAGCAGCGCCGGGTCGTCGAGTTTGTCGCGTGGCGTCTGGGGGGGCGCTCCGTCGGGCTCTTTGTGTGCGCGGGAGATCGGGATCTGTGGGGACCTCCATGGCAGTGGCTGGAATCCCAGGCTGGCACGCGACGGATGGGAGGGCTGACTGTGACGTCCATTCCCTGGAAGAGCCGGGATCGCGCGTGGTTCGAAAACCCGCATCGCTGGAATCACGAGCAAGACGGCGTTTGGATTGTCCTCGAACACGAGCCCCCGAAGGGAAGTCGCGTGGCCACCGGCCCCGCAGGCGGACTTCTCGAGGAGTCCGTCGGACTGGAGTTTCATCCGGACTATCTGGTCTGCGGACACATGCGGGATGCGCCGTGGCGGAAGGAGGGCGGTTGGTGGGAGCGCATCGACCGCACGATCGTGTTCAACGCGGGGAGCGATTCCTTGGGAGCCTTTCCCGCGCACATCATCCTCGACCTCGCACGTCGCGAAGCGACCTGGCGTCACTCCCGCGGATTCGAGTGCATCCGGTTCGATGCGTTCGGACCCCGTCCGATTTTCCCCAAATCCACAAACCAAAAACCAAACCATGAACACCATTCAAATCACCCAGTCCGACTATAACCGTCTGCAGGATCTCCTTCGGGACGCACGTCCCGAAACCGCCGAAGACCAGCGTTGCCGTGAGGCATTGTTTCAGGAGTTGATGCGCGCGAAGATCAAGCCTCCGGACGAGATCCCGACCGATGTCATCACGCTGGGAAGCCGTGCGCGGCTTCGTGATCTCGAGAGCGGCGACGTCCTCGAATACACGCTGGTCCTTCCCGTCGATGCCGATGTGGAGGCAGGTCGCATCTCCATTCTGGCGCCGCTGGGCACGGCGATGCTGGGATTCCGTCGCGGTGACGAAATCGAATGGATGATGCCGGGTGGGAAAGTGAAGCTCCGCGTCGAGGAGGTTTTCCAACCCGAGACCGCAGGCAACATAGGCTGACGATCATCCGCGGGATGGCCGGTTCCGGCTTCCAGCGCGGCGGCGGGATCGCACGAACCGTGATGGTTTTTGTGCGATCCCGTCTCGCGTCTGCGCAGGGGGAGCGTCAGGTGTATTTCAGCACTTCTTCGATGGTGGTGTCTCCATCGTAGATCGAGCGCAGACCGTCTTCGCGCAGGGTGGTCATGCCCAGCTCGATGGCCTTTTCGCGCAGGATGACACCGGGAGCCCGCTTGTTGATGAGTTCCCGGATCGGGTCGCTCATCTTGAGGAGTTCGTAGATGCCCTTGCGGCCCTTGTAGCCGGTGTGGTTGCAATCGGGACAGCCTTTGCCGAAGTAAAAATTCTTGTCGCCAATGTCGTAGGCGGAAAGTCCGAGCTGGCCGAGGACGGCTTCGCTGGGCTCGTAGGACTCGCGGCACCGCGGACAGATGCGGCGGATGAGGCGTTGCGCCAGAACGCACTCCAGCGACGCGGAGATGAGGAAGGGCTCGACGCCCATGTCCATGAGACGCGTGACTGCGCCCGTTGCATCGTTCGTGTGGAGCGTGGTGAACACAAGGTGACCGGTTAGGGACGCCTGGATCGCGATCTGCGCCGTCTCCATGTCACGGGTTTCTCCCACGAGGATGCGGTCGGGGTCCTGACGCAGGAAGGCGCGCAGGACGCGGGCAAACGTGAGTCCGATGCCCTCGTGGATCGGCACCTGCATGATGCCTTCGATCTCGTATTCGACAGGGTCCTCGGCGGTGAGGATCTTCACGTCGATCGTGTTGATCTTGCGCAGGCAGGCGTAGAGCGTGGTCGTCTTTCCCGAGCCGGTGGGACCGGTGACGATGAAGATGCCGTTGGGCTTCTCGATCGTCTCGTTGATGTGCTCCTTGATGTATTCGGGCATGCCGAGGGCATCGAGGTCGAGATTGACGGACGAGCGGTCGAGCACGCGAAGCACGACACTCTCACCGAACTGCGTCGGGAGTGTGGAGACGCGAAGGTCGATCTGCTTGCCATTGACCATGCGCTGGATGCGGCCGTCCTGCGGAAGGCGGCGCTCGGCGATGTTGAGGTTTGACAGAACCTTGACGCGGGAAATGACGGGGTTCGCGAGATGCCGGGGAGGGGGATCCATTTCGTAGAGGGCGCCGTCGACGCGATAGCGGACCTTGAATTCCGTCTCGAAGGGCTCGAAATGGATGTCCGAGGCGCGCGCCTGCACCGCCTTGTCGAGAATGAGATCGACGTAGCGGATGATGGGGGCGGCGTTCGCCTCAGCGGCGGCCTCGGCGGCGTTGAAGCTGTCGAGATCCCCCTCGGCGAGTTCGAGTTTCGTGTCGCCGAGTTGCGCGAGGATTTCCTCCATGCTGGAGTCCTCGGTGCCGTAATTGCCGCTGATCAGCGCCTCGATCTTTGCGATCGTCTGGCCCACACAGGGCTGGATCTCGCGGCCCAGGGCAAAACGCAGATCCTCGACGGCCTGGCCGTTGAGCGGATCGGTGAGTGCGACGAAGATCGTGTTTTCGTTCGCTCCGATCGGAAGCGCACCGTGAAGGCGGGCGAGACCACCCGGGATCAGCGCAAGCACTTCCGGCGAGGGTTCAAACTCGGACAGATCGTAGCGCTCGGCGCCGATGGCGTCCGCGAGGGCCTGGTAGAAGGTTTCCTCGGCCACGTAGCCGGTGTTCACGGCGACCTCTTCGACGGGGCGGCCGGTTTCAGAGCATTCGCGCTCGATTTCCTCGGCCTCGGCGGCGCCGATGACGTTGGCTTCCTTGAGCAGTTCGAGAACTTGAGAGGTGTTCATGAGGAGAGAGGGATCAGGCGGCGTCGGCCATCGTGCTGGTGATGACTTCCTCGGCAGTCGTCATGCCGGCGAGGACCTTGCGAACGCCGTCTTCGCGCAGGGTGCGCATCCCGAGTTCGCGTGCGCGCTGGCGCAGCTGAATGGTCGAGGCGTTGTTGTTGATCATGTGGCGGACTTCGTCATCGATGACGAAGATCTCGAAGATGCCCATTCGGCCCTTGTAGCCCTTTCCGCGACAGGCATCGCAGCCCACGGGCTTCATCGGGGTGGCGTTTGCGAGCTGGGACGGCTCGAGGCCGAGCGTGTGGAGCTCGTATTCCGAGAGCTCCGCGGGTGCTTTGCATTTCGGGCACAACCGCCGGACGAGGCGCTGGGCCATGGCCGCGCGCATCGAGCTGGAAACGAGGAAGGGCTGGACGCCGATGTCGACGAGACGGGGAATGGCGCTGGGCGCGTCGTTCGTGTGCAGCGTGGAGAGCACGAGGTGACCGGTGAGCGCGGCGTTGATCGCGATGCTCGCGGTCTCCGGGTCACGAATTTCACCAATCATGATGATGTTCGGCGCCTGGCGGAGCATGGAGCGCAGCGCCGCAGGGAACGTCATGCCGATCTCGGAGTTCACCTGCACCTGGTTGATGCCGGACATCTGGTATTCGACCGGATCCTCGACGGTGATGAGCTTGCGGTCGGGTTTGTTGATGACGTTCAGGCAGGCGTAGAGCGTCGTCGTCTTGCCGGATCCCGTGGGGCCGGTGACGAGGACGATGCCGTCCGGCAGGGTGATGAGCTGCTCGAACTTCTGCTGGTCGTCGCTCAGGAAGCCGAGGTCCGGCAGACCGAGCACGAGCGACGATTTGTCGAGAATACGCATGACCACGCTCTCGCCGTGAACCGTCGGAACCGTGGAAACGCGCAGGTCGAGCGCCGTCTTTCCGAGCCTCACCTGGATGCGGCCGTCCTGCGGGAGCCGCTTCTCGGCGATGCTCATCGTGCCCGTCATGATCTTGAGACGGCTGAGGATGGCGGCCTGAAGTTTCTTCGGCGGGCTCTGCATTTCCTGCAGGACACCGTCGATGCGGAAGCGGACACGGAAGCTTTTCTCGAGCGGTTCGAGGTGAATGTCGGACGCGCGGTTCTTGTAGGCGTCGACAAGGAGGGTGGTGACCATCTTGATGATGGGGGCGTCACCCTCGCCGGTTTCCTCGCCAACCTCGAAGCCCTCACCGGCGGAGACGTCGCCCTCCGGCGGGCCGTAATATTGCGTGAGCGCCTGGTCGAGCTGTTCGGGCGTGGCGCAGACAAATTCCACTTCGCGCTTGAGCAGGAAGCTGAGGCTGTCGAAGGCCTCGAAATCCATTGGATCGCTGATCGCGATCGTCACCGAGTCGCCCTGCTCGGCGATGGGGATGGCGCGGTAGCGGCGCGCGTCGGTGGGGCTGAGGATGCCGGTGATGTTCGGCGGGACTGTGATCTGCGACAGATTCACAAATTCCATGCCGCTGTTTGCGGCAAGGGTCCTGGAGATGTCCTCGTGGGTGACGAGACCCATGGCCACCAAAGCGTCGGAGGCGCTGCCTTCTCCCGCGTTGTTTCGGGCCTCCTGAATCTGGTCCCGGGTCACAAGGCCTGCTTCGAGCAGGACATCCACTACGTAGTCGTCGTTTAAAGGCACTGGGAGAAAAATCGGTTTTGGATGTCTGTAAGGATGGCGCGGGGCGATGTCAAACCCCACTGCGGAGAGGAGGCTGATTGCCGCCTTGCGGCGCAACGATTCATCGTCGAGCATCCACGACTTCTCTCCATGAGCAAATACCGGACTTATCTCATTTTTGGCGCGCCCGGCTCGGGCAAAGGAACCCAGGGCAAGACGTTGGGCAGCATCCCGCGATTTTTCCACTGTGCCTGTGGCGATGTGTTTCGCTCGATCGACACCCGCACGCCGCTCGGGCGGAAGTTCGTCGAATATTCGAGCCGGGGCGAGCTTGTGCCCGACGAGGTCACGGTGGAACTGTGGAGCGTGCGCATCGAGCAGTGCGTCGAGGCGCATGAGTTCAAGCCCGACATCGATCACCTCGTGCTCGATGGAATCCCGCGCAACGTCCGCCAGGCGGAACTCATGCAGGAGTTCATCGACGTGAAGAGGATCTTTCATCTCTCGTGCCCCGATCGGGCGAAGCTCGCCGAACGCCTTCGCAAGCGCGCGATCAAGGACAACCGCCTCGACGATGCCAGCGAGGCGGTGATTCAGCACCGGATCGAGACCTACGAGAACGAGTCGCGGCCGTTGCTCGAATTCTACCCGAAGGAGTTGATCTGCCAGATCGACGCGACGCAGCCGCCGGTGATCGTGCTGTCGAAGATCATCCAGCAGCTGGCTGCGGACGAGCAGGCGCAGGTCGATGCCGGCACCCGCGCTCTAGCGGACGAAGCCTGAGCAGGGAATGCGCGCGATTTTCATGGGAACCGGCGACATCGGGTTGCCAAGCCTGAGGGCGCTGCTGGCGCGGCCCGGCTGCGAAGTCGCGGCGGTCGTCACCCAGCCGGACCGTCCGGCTGGCCGTGGACGGAAATTGCGTCCGCCGGAGGTCAAGCGCGTCGCGGCGGTGGCGGACGTTCCCGTTTTGCAACCGGCAAGACTTCGGGATCCGGCGGCCGTCGCCGAGCTGGCGGCAATCGCGCCGGATGTGATCGTCGTGATGGCCTACGGGCAGATTCTGCCAAAGGCGGTCCTCGACCTGCCGCGGCTCGCGTGTCTGAACCTCCATGCCTCCCTCCTGCCGCGACATCGGGGGGCATCGCCGATTCAGGCCGCCCTGCTTGCCGGCGACCGGCAGACGGGAATCACCGTGATGCACATGGCCGAGGGGCTCGATACCGGTGACATGCTCCTTTCACGACCCATCGACATTGCGGAACGCGAGACTGCGGGTTCGCTTCATGACCGCCTTGCGGAGCTGGCGGCACCCGCAATGATGGAAGCCCTCGACCTGCTGGAGCGTGGAGAGGCTCCACGCACCCCGCAGGATGAATCCCGGGCGACGTATGCGGGCAGGTTGACCCGGGAAAGCGGGCGCATCGACTGGTCGCGTGCCGCGGACGAGATCGACCGTCATATCCGGGCGATGAATCCATGGCCTGCGGCGTCCACGGAGGTTCCCCTTGCCGATGGCGGAATGGGGCGGTTGAAGGTTTTCGACGCGCCTCCTGCGGAGGGCGGCGGAGAGCCGGGCGAGATCCTGGCTGCGAACAACGACGGAATTCTGGTCGGCACCGGGAGCGGCGCCGTGCTCCTGCGCGAGGTGCAGGGCGAGGGGGGACGACGGATGGCCGCTGGCGACTGGCTGCGGGGACACTCCGTTTTGGTCGGTGGTCGGTGCGTCTGACCGGAATTTCCTTCCCAACGGAGAAGGGTTCCGGTTTCCTTTCCGCGCGACGATGACCGAATCCGCGACACCGAAGTTCAAGCGCATTGTTCTCAAAATCAGCGGGGAGGCCCTGCGGGAGCCCGGCAGCCGGGACAACATTTCTCCGCAGATCGTGAATGCGATCGCGGCGCAGATTGCCGAAGTTCGCCGGCTGGGTGTGGAGGTTGCGGTGGTCGTCGGCGGTGGAAACATCTGGCGTGGCCTCGCGGCCAGTCATCGCGGCATGAACCGCACAACCGCCGACTACATGGGCATGCTGGCCACGGTCATCAACGGCATGGCCTTGATGAGTGCGCTCGAGGAGGTCGGCGTCACGACCCGTGTGCAGACTGCGATCGAGATGAACAACGTCGCCGAGCCGTTCATTCTGCGCCGTGCGATGCAGCATCTCGAGAACGGCCACGTCGTCATTTTTGTTGCGGGCACGGGGAACCCGTTCTTTTCGACGGACACGACTGCGGCGCTCCGCGCAAACGAAATCGGAGCGCAGGTCATCCTCAAGGCGACGAAGGTCGATGGCATCTACGACAGCGATCCGATGAAGAATCCCGACGCGAAGAAGTTCGAGCGCATCACCTACAGCGAGGCGCTCTCGCGGCGGCTGCAGGTCATGGATTCCACGGCATTCAGTCTTTGCATGGACAATCGCATGCCCATTATCGTCTTCGACATGTCCGACATGTCGAACATCCGCCGCGCCGTGATGGGTGAGCCGGTGGGGTCGCTCGTGACGGAGACGCTGGACGCAGCCTGAAGATTTATGAATTTGGATGAAGTAATGCTCGAGGCCGAGATGGCCATGGACAAGGCGGTGGAATTCCTGACGCATGAATTCGCGTCGATCCGCACCGGCAAGGCGTCGCCCGCGCTTGTCGAGAACATGGACGTCGAGGCCTACGGATCGAATATGAAGCTCAAGCAGCTCGCGTTGATTTCGACCCCTGAGCCGCGACTGCTGGTCATCCAACCCTTCGATGCATCCACCACGCGCGACATCGAGCGTGCGATCAACGAATCCCGCCTCGGCATCGCCCCCGCGGTGGACGGCAAGATCATTCGCATTCCGATTCCGGAACTTTCCGAGGAGCGCCGTCGCGAACTCGTGAAGACCGTCAAACAGCTGGCCGAGGAGGCGAAGGTGCGTGTGCGTGCCTGCCGCCGGGAGGCCATGGATTCGGTGAAGAAGATGCAGAAGGAGGGCGAACTGACCGAGGACGATCTTCGCGTTGCAGAGGACGACATCCAGAAGCTTACCGACAAATTCGTCGCGTCCATCGACGAGCATGTGGTCTCCAAGGAAGCGGAGATCATGAAAATCTGATGAGGCGTTCGCTCCCCTGCTTGGCCGCCTGTCTCGCGCTTGGGTGCACGATGGTTGCCGACGCCCGTGTCGTGCGGCCTGCGCCGGATTTTACGTGGACCGATTACAACGGAAAGGCGATGTCGCTTGCCTCGTTGAAGGGCCAGCCGGTTGTGCTGATCATTGCGCCGTCACCAACGGACCGCACGTTCCGGGCGCAGATTGGCCAGCTTCAAAAGGCGTATCAACGATTCGCCGCTGCGAAACTCGTCTGCTTTGCGGCATTCACCTCCGAGGGAGGGACCGTCAAATCGAACATCCCGTTCATCGTCGCACCGGACGGACCGCGTGTCGCGTTTCTCTATGATGTGCCGGCAGGATTTGCGATCGCCGTGATCGGTCCCGACGGAAACCTCGACTGTCTGTGGAGAAAGGTCCTTCCGGCGCAACGCATCCTCGACATCATGGACAACAACTACGAGGTCCAGCGGGGATTCCGAAGCGAGCACCTGGGTTCGATCCCTATCGACTAGAGACGCTTCTTCAGCTGCCCAGCGAAGGGCGGCGGGCAACGAGATTCAGCACCGCGGCGGCCACTTCCTCGGCCTTCACCGCTTCCATGCAGCGAAAATCGAGCGGGCACTCCCGCTGGAAACACGGGCTGCACTCCACCTGATGGCGCAGGATGACATGGTCCGGGCCCAGCGGACGCGTGAGCAGCGGTTCCGTGGATCCGAAGATGGCGACCGTGGGAACGCCAAGTGAGGCGGCGAGGTGCATGGTGCCGGTGTCGTTCGTGACGAGCGTCTGCATTCCGCGGAGTTCCTCGATCAGCCGCGCGAGCGAGGTGCGCCCGACGAGGTCCTCCACCTTGCCGTCGAACCCGGAGAGAATGTCCTTGGCGATCGGCCGGTCGCGATCGACTCCGACGATCACCCATGTGCAGTCGATCTTCTCCGAGACGAGCTGCATCATTTTCCGGAACCGGGACGGATACCAGCGCTTCGCTCCGCCGTATTCCGCACCCGGACAGACGCCGATGCGGATCGGACCCTCCGGGCACGGTGCGGTCGGGAAGGAAAGCGGGATCGATGGTGCACCCATTTTCTCGGCAATGCGCAGGTATCGTGCGGCATGGTGCCTGGGCCGTGGGCTCGGCTTCGGCTCGCGGATCACCTGATTGAGCATCCACTCGCGGTTGTGACCGCGGTATCCCACGCGCCGCCGGATGCCTCCGAGCCAGACCTCGAGCGCAGAGCGCGCGGAATTTGGAAAAAGAACCGCGACGTCGAAGCGGCCCCGGATTCGCATGGCGATTCTGAAAACACCCGCCTCCTCGGGAACGCTGATCACGTCGTCCACCTCCGGCACCGAGCGCCAGAAATCGGCGAGCTTGTCGCGGGTGAGAACGGTCACGCGAGCATCCGGCCGGCCTTGCTTGATCGCACGCACGGCGAGCGAACTCATGACGGCGTCGCCAAGCCAGTTGCTGGAGCGGATCAGGATGCGGAACGGTCGGAGTCTCATCGGGTCGGTGCCTTCGGGTAGATAGAGCCCGCGCTTTGTCCGTGCGAGCAGGAACTGAGGGTGCGGAATCTTCCAGCGATTGTGAACCCAGAACCAATCCGCCGGAGAATGGCGGATCTGCGCCTCGAGCGCGGCATTGATATCCGCGGTCAGTCGGTCGGGATCCCTGGGGTCGTAGGAAATTTCATTGTCCACGACGACCCGCCAGCGTGCGAACCCGTCGGTGAACACCGCGCATGGCACCACGGCCGCACCGGTGCGCGTCGCCAGGGACGCCGCCAGGGGCGAAGTGGATGCGAGCGATCCGAAGAATGGCGTCCAGACACCGGCGTCGCCTGCATGCTGGTCGACGAGCACGCCAACGAGGCCGCCCTCGCGGATCAGCGAAACGGCCTTGGTCACGCCGCGTTTGCGATCGAAGGTCGCGACTCCGTTGCGCCGGCGGTCACGGTTGACCAGATCGTCGATATGTTTGTTGCGGATCGACTGGTAGACGGTCCCGGTTTTGATGCCAGGCAGCAGGAAGTTGATCTGGGCGAACAGCTCCCAGTTGCCGATGTGGCTGATGATGAAAACGATTCCCTTGCCGCGCTTCCCGGCCTCGACCAGCACGTCGAGGTTTTCCACTGTCGCGCATGCCAGGATCTGCTCCTTGGACATCGCAGCCATGCGGAAGGCGCAGCACGTATTCGCGCCGAGCGTGGTGAAATGGCGGAAGGTGAGCCGGCGGATCTCGCGCGGGGTTTTCTCGCCGCCGAAGGCCCGTTCGAGATTTTCCCTTGCGAGCCGGCGGTAGCCGGGCAGGATCGCCCACAGCAGTGCCCCGAGGCTCTGGCCCAGCGCGAAACATATGCGCAGAGGCAGCGCCCGGATTACCGAGACAACCACCAGCGCAATGACGTAAACCACGCGGTCCATGGAAAAAGACGGAGAGCCTAAGCCGCACGACCACACAACGCGACGCAATTTCCTGCCGCCCGGCGGCACCATCGGACTTCTGGGAGGAGGCCAGCTCGGGCGCATGTTTGCGCTCGAGGCGCGCAAGCTGGGCTGGCGGATCGTCGTTCTCGATCCGGAACCGGGCTGCCCGGCGGCGGCCGTTTGTGATGAGGCGATCGCCGCTGCGTGGACGGACAAGGAAGCGGTGCGTCGATTCGCGGGATGCGTGGATGTCGTGACCTACGAATTCGAGAATATTCCGGTCGAAACCCTCGAGCAGGTCGAGCGGGTCGCACCGGTGTATCCGCCACCGCGTGCGCTGCACATCTGCCAGAACCGCGAGCGCGAGAAGCTGTTTCTCCGCGAGCACGGCATTCCGTGCGCGCCATTCTGGATCGTGGATTCCGCCGAATCCCTGGATTCCGCGCTGCAGGAGCTTGGTGGTGCCGGTGTGTTGAAAACGGCGAGCTTCGGCTACGACGGACGGGGCCAGTTGCGGGTGAAGACCGGCGACGATGCCGCGGAGATCTGGAGTCGCTTTGGAGCGGACCGTGCCGTGCTCGAAGGCTGGGTGGATTTCACCGATGAACTGTCCGTCGTCTGCGCGCGCGGTCTCGCTGGATCGATCACCACGTTTCCCGTCGCGGAGAATCGCCACACGAATCACATTCTCGACTTCACGATCGTTCCCGCCCGCATTCCCGCTGCCGCGCAGCAGGAGGCGGAGCGAATTGCCCGCCGGATCACCGAGACGCTCGGGATTGTCGGCCTGCTTGCCACGGAGTTTTTCCTGTGCCGGGACGGTCGCGTGATCGTCAACGAACTCGCCCCACGTCCGCACAATTCCGGGCACTTCTCGCTCGATGCGTGCGTCACGAGCCAGTTCGAACAACAGGCGCGTGCGATCTGCGGAGCGCCGCTTGGTTCGACGGAACTGCTGCGGCCGGTCGCGATGTGGAATCTGCTTGGCGACCTCTGGCACGATGGCGAGCCCGACTGGTGCGCCGTGCTGTCGCGGCCGGACGCAAAGCTGCATCTCTACGGGAAGACGGAGGCACGGCGTGGACGGAAGATGGGGCACGTGTGCGTTCTCGGAGAGACAGCGGATGCTGCGCTGGCCGGCGCGGAATCCATCCGCGCGACGTTGACGCGGTCGTAAAAAGCTCGCGCGAAAAATGAACGCGCGCCCGTCCAGGCTGTCAGAATCAACATCCGCGGCTGTTCGCGGTAAATTTTTGCAACCAACTCGATATGTCCGCATCCACCCAGGAGCTCAATCAACAAGTCCAGCAAGCCAGTCAGTGGGTTCAGCCGCTGCTTCAGGAGGTCAGCAAGGTCGTCGTCGGCCAGAAATCCCTCGTCGAGCGTCTCGTGATGGGATTGCTTACGAACGGTCACGTTTTGCTCGAGGGTGTCCCGGGACTTGCGAAGACGCTCACCGTTCGCACGCTTGCCTCGGCGATTCAGACCGGTTTCCAGCGCCTCCAGTTCACGCCGGACCTGCTGCCGGCTGATTTGGTCGGCACGCTCATCTACAATCCGCGCGACAGCGAGTTTACGACGAAGCTCGGCCCGATTTTCTCGAATCTGATCCTTGCCGATGAAATCAACCGCGCGCCGGCCAAGGTGCAGAGCGCGCTGCTCGAGGCGATGCAGGAACGTCAGATCACGATCAGCGACCAGACCTTTCCGCTGCCCGATCCGTTTCTCGTGCTCGCGACCCAGAACCCGATCGAGCAGGAGGGCACCTACCAGCTGCCCGAGGCGCAGCTTGACCGTTTCATGTTCAAAGTGAATGTCGGTTACCCGACGCGCACGGAGGAGCGCTCGATCCTCGATGCGATGGCCACCTCCGCGCCGAAGCTGGGCGTCCATGCCGTTGTCTCGCCCGACCAGATCATCGCAAGCCGCGCGATCGTGAACGAAGTTTACGTGGACGACCGGGTGAAGGACTACATCGTCGACATTGTCTGGGCGACGCGCGATCCACGCTCGTTCAATTTGAAGCTCGACGGGCTCATCCGTTACGGCGCCTCGCCGCGCGCGACGATCTATCTCACCCTTGCCGCGAAGGCGAAGGCGTTCCTGTCTGGACGGGGTTACGTCACGCCGCAGGATGTGAAGGACGTCGGTGTCGATGTGCTGCGCCACCGCGTGGCGGTCAGCTATGAGGCGGAGGCGGAATCCGTAACGAGCGAGCAGATCGTCGAGCGCATCTTCGCCGGGCTGCAGGTGCCGTGAGAAGTTCCGCTGCCGGGTTGATGATCCAGAGACGTTGACGGGCTTCGCGTCATGCAAGAGCCAGGAGAGATTCTCAAAAAGATCCGCCGCATCGAGCTGCGCACGCGCCGGCTGGTGGATACGGCGTTTGCCGGCGCCTACCAGAGCGTGTTCAAGGGCCGCGGAATGAACTTCGAGGAGGTGCGCGAGTATCTCCCGGGCGACGAGATTCGCACGATCGACTGGAACGTCACCGCGCGGATGAACACCCCCTACGTAAAGAAGTTCACCGAGGAGCGGGAGATGACGGTGATGCTCGTCGTGGACGTAAGCGCCTCGGGCAGCTACGGGAGCGTCGAGAGCAGCAAGCGAGAGCTGGCGGCTGAAGTCGCATCGATCCTTGCGTTCAGCGCGATCCAGAACAACGACAAGGTCGGCCTCATCCTTTTCACCGACGAGATCGAACTCTTCATCCCGCCGAAGAAGGGCCGTCTCCACACGCTGCGGCTCATTCGCGAGATGCTGTATTTCGAGCCGCGTCGGAAGGGGACCGACATCGCGCAGGCGATCGACTACCTCAACAAGGTGGTGTCCCGCAGGGCGGTGGTTTTCCTGGTTTCCGATTTTCTTGCCGGAGACTTCGTGAAACCGCTCACCGTCGCTGCCAAGCGGCACGATGTGGTGGCGATGCCGGTGATCGATCCCGGCGAGGAGGAACTCCCGCAGGTCGGTATTGTCACGCTCGAGGACGCGGAAACCGGCGAACAGATCGACATCAACACCTCAAACCGCGCGGTCGCGAACGCGTTTGCCGTGCTGGAAGAGAAGCGGCATGCCGAGCTGTCGCGGGTGTTCCGTCAGCGCCGGATCGATGTGATCGCTCTTCGCACCGACCGGGACTACCTGGTTCCGCTCCGGTCGTTCTTCGAAACGCGTGAGAGGAGGCAGGCGGCATGAACCCACAGGCCACGCCGGCTCCCATTCACGATATCACCGGTCCAGTCGCCTTCTCCCCGCAGTCCGCGCTGCTTGTGGTGGGCATCGTCGCCGGGATCGCGGTGCTCTCCTTCCTGATCTGGTTCTTTTTCCTGCGTGACCGTCGGAAATTCGTGCCGTCGCCATTCCAGGTGGCGTGCGCCGAGCTGGAAAAACTCCGCCCGCAGATCGGTTCCGTGGAACCCTACGCCTTCGCTGTGAAGGTGTCGGATGTGCTGCGAACCTATCTCCAGGCGGGACGGGGGCTGCCGGCCGGCAGTCAGACATCGATGGAGTTTCTCGAGACGGTCCGGGCGAGAAATGCCTTCAATGACGACGAGCGCGCCGCACTGGCCGCGTTCCTTGAAAAGGCGGACCTCATCAAGTTTGCACGGTGGCATGCGACGTCGGCGGATTGCTCCGGGTTGCTCGATGCCGCGGACCGGCTTGTCCGCAGCCAGCCTCAACCCGAGGAGGTGACGCGATGAGTGGTCTGGAGATTTTCGGCGTGACCTTTGCGTCGCCATGGATGCTGCTCGGTCTGCTGCTGATTCCTCTGCTCGCCTGGTTGAAGGGGAAATTCGGAGGCACGCCAGGGGTCGTGTTCTCGTCCACGCAAACGCTTCGAGCGATCGGCGTGCGGCGGCGTTCGCGTGCGGGCGATCTGCTCACCGCGCTGTCGCTCCTCGCATTCGCCGCCATGGTGATTGCGATGGCGCGTCCACAGCTTGGACGGACCATCACCCGCACCGAGGCAAGCGGCGTGGACATCATGCTCGTGCTCGACGTTTCGTCGTCGATGCTCGCGGAGGATTTTTCGATCGGCGCGCAGCGCGCGAACCGCCTCGAGGCCGTGAAGCGCGTGACCGAGGAGTTCGTGAACCAGCGACCGAATGACCGTATTGGCATCGTCGCCTTCGCAGGTCAGCCATACCTCGTCAGTCCGCTCACCCTCGATCACCAGTGGCTGATTCAAAATCTCGATCGCGTGCAGATCGGCCTTGTCGAGGATGGCACGGCGATCGGCTCGGCCATCGCGTCGGCCGCGAACCGGCTCAAGGACAAGGAGGCGAAGACGAAGCTCATCGTTCTGCTTACCGATGGTGACAACAACGCCGGAAAGGTGATGCCGCTGACCGCGGCCGAGGCGGCGAAGGCGCTGGGCATCCGGATCTATACGATCGGTGCCGGCACGCGCGGATACGCTCCGTATCCCATGACCGATCGGCTGGGACGTGTGATGGGATATCAGCAGATGCCGGTGAAGTTCGACGAAGAGACGCTCAAACAGATTGCATCAATCTCCGGCGGTGAATACTTCCGCGCAACGGACACGCGTTCGCTTGAGGAAATCTTCTCGGAGATCGACAAGCTCGAGAAATCGAAGATCGAGGTGGAGAAGATCGCCCAATACACCGACCTTTTTTCATGGTTCCTCATTGCCGGCGTGTCTCTGCTGGCGGTGGAAATTCTGTGCTCTCAGACGATATGGAGACGACTACCCTGAATACCGGCCTGACGTTCGGCGAGCCGCTTTGGTTGCTGGCACTCCTGCTGACGCCGGCGCTGGGTCTAGTGTTTCTTTGGGCGCAGCGCATGCGTTCCCAGGCGATCGGTCGTGTGGTCGCGCCGAGGCTGCGCAATCAACTGGCGGCCGGGGTAAGCATCCCAATGCGCGTGACCCGTGCGGTGCTCGTGCTGCTCGCATTTTCCCTCTCGATCATCGCGCTAGCGAAGCCGCGGATGGGCGAGATTCGGCGGGAGATCAAAACGAAGGGACGCGACGTCATTCTCGCGATCGACACTTCCCGCAGCATGCTCGCGACCGATGTGTCACCAACGCGTCTCATGCGCGCCAAGCTGGCGTCGGAGGATTTGATCCGCCTGCTCGCCGGGGACCGGATCGGGGTGATTGCGTTTGCCGGATCGGCCTTTCTGCAGGCGCCGCTCACGCTCGATTACAATGCCGTCCGGACCACGCTTGATGAGCTGGACACCGATTTGATTCCGCGTGGAGGAACCAATATTGCGGCGGCGATCCGGCTTGCGATCGAGGCGTTTGGCAAGGCGGAGGGGGTTTCGCGGGCGCTTGTGATCCTGACCGATGGCGAGGAACTCGACGCGGATGGTATCGCGGCGGCAAAGCTCGCGAAGGAGCAGGGGATCCGCATCTTCACGATCGGTATTGGATCCACCGAGGGGTCGCTGATTCCGATTCGCACGCTGGATGGCCGGCAGGACTACGTGCGGGATCCAAGCGGCAAGGAGGTTGTGTCGCGTCTCGATGCGAACCGCCTCACGGAGATTGCCGAAGCCACCGGGGGGTTCTATGAGGCCTTGGGACCGAATACCGCGCAGGATATTTTCAGCAAGGGGATCGAGCCGCTGGAGGCTGGAGACATGGGCGTGACGTCGGCGCGGCAGCCGATCGAGCAATACCAGATTCCGCTGGGTGCGGCGTTGCTTTGCCTGATTGCGTTCCTGCTGCTCGGCGAAGGGCGGCGACGCATCGTGTCGCGCCGGCCGTCCCTCCAGCGCTCTGCGACGTTCGCTCTGACTTTGATCGCCGCGACCGCATTTGCGAACGCGCAGAACGGGTTGGAACAATACGAGCACGAGGACTACGCGGGGGCGTTGAAGGCGTTCGAGTCGAGGGCGGCGGTTCATGACCCGGGAACCCCCGGTCGCGGACTGTCGGGACTGGTCCGCGGTGTGACCGAGGCTTTGAAACAGCGGTCCGAGCAGGAGAAGGCCACATTCAATGCCGGAGCCGCCGCATACAAGATGGGGGACTACGCCAAGGCGGTGGACTATTTCTCGAATTCGCTTCTGGCCAACGAACCCTCGGTTCGGGATCAGGCGAGTTACAACCTCGGCAACGCGTTGGTTCGCAGAGGCGAGGGCGCGATGTCGGATGAGGCGAAGGAGAAGGACTGGACCAGCGCCATCGAGCACTATGAGGCCGCGCTGGCACAAAATCCGGAGAACAAGCTCGCCGCCGAAAACCTGGAAATCGTCCGCAAGCTGCTGGAGGACTTGAAGAAGAAAAAGGAAGAGCAGCAGCAGCAGCAGAACGACCAGCAGCAGCAGAACGACCAGCAGCAGCAGAACGATCAGCAGCAGCAGAACGATCAGCAGCAGCAGAACGATCAGCAGCAGCCCACTCCGCAGCCGACTCCGGGTGAGCGGAAGGAAGGGGAATTGAGCGCCCAGGGGCAGCAGGATCAACCGCAGAACGGGGAGGAACCCCCCGGGGAAATCGAGGAAGAGATCGAGGGCGAAATGTCAGAGGCGCAGGCGCGTGCCCTGCTCCGGGCAATGGAGGGGGAGGAGGAAAAGGTGCGCTTGCGTGAACGCGCCCGCAATCCGGGTGTCACGAGAGATTGGTAGGATTTTCATGAAACGGACGTGTCTCATTCTCGCGGCGTTGTGGCCGGTGCTCGTGTTCGGCGCCACCGTGGAGTCGCGATTGTCGGCGGAGGAAACCACGGTGGGGGTGCCCGTTGTCCTCGAGTTGAGGGTGGACGGAACGACGAGCGCGATCGTGCCCCGCGAACTGGAGATCGATGGACTTCAGACGATCCAGACGAACCGTTCGACGCAGGTTCAGATCATCAACGGTCAGATCTCCACCAACGCGCTATATCGTTACACGTTGGTGCCGACGAGGGAGGGTGAGTTCGAGATCCCCGCCCTCGAAGTGACCGTCGGCGGGAAAAAGGAATCGACGAAGCCTCTGCGATTGATCGTAAAGCCGGGGACAGGTGCCACTCCGCGCGTTGTCCCGCCCGGAGTCGCGCAGCCTCAGTCGCCGCAGCAGCGTCCGCAGTCGCCATCCGCAGACAACTCGTCCAGCCGGATTGCGTATGCCGAAGTGATCATTCCCAAGAAGACGGTGTATGCGGGCGAACTCGTGCCAGTGGAGATCCGCTTCTACTTCAATGTCGAACGTTACCAGTTTCAGCTGACGCCCCGGGATCCGCGATTCAGCGGGGAGGGCTTTACCGTTGCAAAGCTGGTTCGCGGCGAGGTGTCCGACCAGGTCATTGATGAGGAACACTACCGGGTGCTGACCTACAAGACGGCGATCACGGCCGTGAAGAGCGGGGAGCTCGAGATACCGGCGGTATCCTATCCCGTCTATGTGGACATGCCCTCGGATGCGCCCGGCGGCTTTGATGACATGCTCAGCCAGTTTTTTGGAGGCCGGCCTCCCGGAATGTTCCGCGAAACGCGGGAGATGGACGTCACGAGCGAGCCGTTCACGATCCAGGTGAAGCCGCTTCCTCGCGAGGGCCGGCCTGCCGGATTCTCGGGCGCGATTGGGGAATTCACGATGACCTCGTCGGCGGACCCGACAAAAGCGGGGACCGGGGAGCCCATCACGCTTCGACTGGCAATTTCGGGACAGGGAAATTTTGACTCTCTCACGGAGCCGAAACTGCTCAACACCGACGGCTGGCGCGTCTACCCGGCGACCGAGCGGTTCGAGATGTCGGATGCGGTGGGCTTTTCCGGAACAAAGTTGTTCGACCAGCCGATCGTGGCTCAGACGGCACAAACGCAGACACCGGTCGGAGAGTTTACGTTCTTCAATCCTGCGAAGGAGGAATACGTCACGTTGCGGTCTGAACCGGTGCCGGTGGAGGCGGAGGCCTCAGGCAGCGCTCCTGCAGCCACTGCGCAGGTGGAGGGGGAAACCACGCCGACGCCGCAGCCGACGCCCGGGGAAACCGGACGATGGATCGCCGACATGCGGCGGCGGGAGTTTCGGCCGTTGCTGACGGCTCCGGCATTCTGGATCGCAAACGGCGCAGCGGCCCTGCTGTTGGTCACGGTGATCGGCGTCGCAGTGGCACGCAAGGCGGGATCCGATCCCGCCGCGCACCGCCGCGCGCTCGTTCGGCGCAGGGATCAGCTGCTGCGCGGGATCGAGTCGCAGACGGATGAGGTGTTTCACGAACGCGCCGTGCACGTGATGGAGATCCAGGCGGAACTCGACGGCGTCGGCGGTGCCGTGGAATGGGTGCGGCGTGGAAGAGGGCGCCGAAGCGACGAGTGCACCCGGCAACTGGAGTCGATTCTCGACCGCGCGGATGCCGCGAAATTCGGCGGCGGAGTCGCGGTGGCGGTCGACGCCGAAACCCGCCGTCTCGCGGCGGCGGCTTTGAAGGAGGCATGCAAATGAGATTCAATGTGATTGCAGCCGGAATTGCGATGATGGCGACGGCTTGGGCTGCGACCCCGCAGGAGCATTTTGACGCCGGGCGTTACACGGAGGCCGCGGAGCAGCTCGAGGGCGAACTCCGCGAGGCTCCGAGTGCGGAGGGCTATCTCAATGTTGCGCTTGCGCTCCAGAAGGCCGGCAAAACGGCGGAGGCCGTCGTCAACTACGAGCGTGCGCTGCTGCTGGATCCGGGCCTGTCTGCTGCGAAGAACTCCCTGGCCGAACTTGCCGCGGAGAAGGGCATCCAGCTGCCACCGCGGCGGTGGACGGACGATGTCGTGGCCATCGCCCATCCGGACACGCTCGTGGCACTGGGTTCCACGATCTCCTGGGTGGCGATGTTCGCGTTGCTGTTCCTTGTGCTGGGCCCTCGCCGGCCCGTGTGGATGACCGCGGCTGCGGTCTGTTCGCTCGCGCTGGGGTCGATGCTTTTTGCCCTTGGGTGGGTGGCGGATCCCCGGCTCGCAGAAGCCTCGCTTGCCGTCGTCACCTCAGAGAATGGCGCGGATGTGCTCACGCAGCCTGCCGGCAATTCCGACCGCATCGCGGAGCTTCCGCCGGGAACGCCGGTCGGAGTGCTGTCTCCGCGGGGCGCATGGACGTATGTGGACCTTGCCCGGGGCGCCAGGGGGTGGGTGCAGACTTCCCGCCTCACTCCGGTGGTTCCCGGTGAAACTCTCTAGCTCCATTCTTCTCGTCGCGCTGTGCGTCTTCACCACGCAGGCGGCGACGACCGATGGGGGATGGAGGAGGCGGATAACACCGCCGGCACCTGGCAACTTCCCGGCGCTGCCCTCGATCCGGATGGATTTTTCCTTCGGCTGGTCCGATCTCGTGCGCGCCGCCGAAGCGCAGGCCGAACTCGTCGAGCAGGATGGAGTCTGGGTGGCAAAGGTGAATGGAAGATCGCTCGGTCCGGCGCGGGCGTTGTGGAAGATGGATGCCAGGCATGAAGCGCGGGTCGCCGCTGGAAGTCTGCTCCCGATCGAGGCCTTCCAGGACGAAACGTATCGCAGACGGACCGTGAAGACCCGGTTGCGGTTTGATCGGGATGGCGTGCACCGGTTCCGCGAGGTGTCGAATTCCAAAACGCCCGCAAAGTGGAAACGGGTGAGCTTTCCCTCCATCCGAGATGTGATCAGCGGCGTCCTGTTCGTGCGAAGTCTGCCGTTGAAGGACGGGGACCGCGTTGCACTGGTCTGCTTTCCCGGCGACTCGCCTTATTTCGTGGTGGCCCAGGTCGAGGGACGCGAACGGATCCGCAGCATGGGACGGGAAAGGCCGGCGATTCGAATCGGGCTTCAAATTCGGAAGCTCGAGGTCGAGGACAACGAGCCGACGAGGGCTGTGGATTACGCGAAATTCCGAAATGGCACGGTCTGGGTGTCCGACGACGAACTGCGGCTTCCGCTCCGCGCGGAGGTGCGCATTTTCATCGGCTTCGTCTATGGGGAATTGACTGGCTACGAACTGCTCGGCGTGCCATCGAGCACCCGGTAGCGGCGCTCCGTGGTCCGGTCGGTCCACGTGAACAGACGTGGACGCTCCAGGTGGAATGGCACGCGGCGAGGGCTGGTATTGACCTGTTCCAGCCATTCCAGGGTGGCATCGCGATCCTCCGCACCAATGCGGCGGTCCGGACGTGCGATCGTAAGATGCGGAAGCTTTGCGCGGGTGTCGATGGGGGCGCCCGCCTCCCGGCAGATTCTCGCCTGCCATTTGGTCATCTGCGCATTCACCTCGGCGAGTCCGGCGCGGAGGGTGAAGGCGATGGCGGAGAAGCGGCGGGGCTGGGGGAGGGCAACCAGCTGATCGGTCCCCGCTTCGATGGCTGAAAGTGGAAGCGTTTCGAGGAGGCGCACCATTTTCCCTTCGATGACAGGGTCGTGGCGTCCAAGAAACGTGAATGTCACGTGAATGTCGGCGGGATCGAGAAAATGCAGCCCGCCGGGTGCCTCGTGCTTCAGGTCGGCGAGCAAATCGTCCAGCCCGGTGACGGGCCACGCGACGAACCAGTTTGGAGTCATGGATTTCAATAGGCAGGACGGCCGGGATCCGTGAAGCGCGAAGAACGAGCCGCCGCTTGCAATGCCCGACCGGGAACTGCATCATCTGCGGCCCCGATGGATGCCCTGATCGACCTGCTCAAGCACAACCCGCTCATGCCTCGCGAGGATCTTGCGAGGCTGCTCGGACTTTCGGTCGATGAGGTGAACACCCGCATTGCCGAACTCGAGCGGGATGGCGTCATCATCGGCTACCAGACGGTCATCAACCGTGAGGTGTGGAATCCCGACACGGTCACTGCCGTGATCGAGGTGAAGATCACGCCGGAGCGCGACGGAGGGTTCGACCGCATCGCATCGCGCATCTCGAAGTTCGAAGAGGTCCAGAGCTGTTACCTGATGAGCGGGGGATACGATCTGCTCGTGCTCGTCGAGGCGGAAAACCTCCGGCAGGTCGCCTCATTCGTCGCCGAGAAGCTCAGCACGATCGACGCCGTCGTTTCCACGGCCACGCGCTTTCGATTGAAGACCTACAAGGAAAACGGCGCCTTCCACCATTTCGAGTCCGCGCCCGAGCGCCTGTCCGTTTCCCCGTGAACAAGCGCATCGCAGACCACGTTCGCGACATTCCAAAATCGGGAATTCGCGACTTCTTCGAAATCGTCCAGTCGATGACTGACGTGATTTCGCTCGGCATTGGCGAGCCGGATTTTGTCACTCCGTGGCACATTCGCGAAGCCGCGATCTATTCCCTCGAGAAGGGACGGACCGGATACACGTCGAACCTCGGTCTGCCGAGATTGCGCCGCGCGATCTCCGACACGGTGCATCGCGCGACGGGGGTCCGCTACGATCCGGCGCGGGAGATTCTGGTCTCCGTCGGTGTTTCCGAGGCGATCGATCTCGCGCTTCGGGCCATCCTCAACCCGGGCGACGAGGTGCTTTATCACGAGCCCTGCTACGTTTCCTACAATCCGAGCGTCGCGCTTGCATTCGGCATCGCGAAGGCGATTCCGACCCGCGCGGAGGACGAGTTTTCACTGCGTGCCGAGGCGCTTGAGGCTGCGATCGGACCGCGCACGAAGGCGGTCATGCTGAACTTTCCGACGAACCCCTCCGGCGCGACCATGACGCGCGAGCAGCTCGAGGAAATTGCCGAGGTCTGCATCCGCCGCGACCTGCTCGTCCTTTCCGACGAGATTTACAGCGAGCTCACCTACGACGGTCGTGAGCATTTCAGCATCGTCTCCGTGCCCGGGATGCGCGAACGCACGATCTATCTGCACGGCCTTTCCAAGGCGTATGCGATGACCGGATTCCGCGTGGGATACGCGTGCGGACCGCAGGAGATCATCGATGCGATGATGAAAATCCACCAGTATTCGATCCTCTGCACCTCGATCATGAGTCAGGATGCGGCGATCGAAGCACTGGAGCGCGGCGCGCCGGCGATGCAGCGGATGCGTCGCGAATACGAGCTTCGGCGAAATTACATCGTTTCCGCGCTCAACGACATGGGGCTGGACTGCTTCATGCCGCGCGGCGCGTTCTACGTGTTCCCCAGGATTTCCTCGACGGGGCTGACGAGCCAGGAATTTTCGATGCGGCTGCTGCGCGAGAAGCGGGTGGCGGTGGTTCCTGGCACGGCATTTGGTCCGTCCGGCGAGGGGCATGTTCGATGCAGCTACGCAACCGGACTCGACCAGATCAAGGTCGCGATGGAACGGGTTGCCGAATTCTGCGCGGAGGTGCGTGCCGAGGGGCGCAAGTCCGCGGCCTAGCGTCTTCGCACTTGATCTCCGGCGTCGAATCGCTGATGATCCAAGGCTCGTCTCGGGGGTATAGCTCAGTTGGTAGAGCGTCTCGTTCGCAATGAGAAGGCCTGGGGTTCGAATCCCCATACCTCCACCACTTCGGTCTTTCCGATGTGTTTTTCGATCCGGTTCCTGATTCGAAGAGGTCACTTTTTCGCCTTCAAGGATGGACCGTCGGCAACGAGGGGAGAGATTCTTTGATAAGGATTGGCGTCGGCGGGTCATGAAGTTGCGTGCAGCGTGAATTCGAAACGGGGAGGCCATCCCCAAACCGGTTGATTTACCTTCGGGTGGAGCGGGCGGTTTTGGACGGTCCCTCGGAGCCGTTTTCCCTGCCCCCAGAGCAGTAACCTCCGCAGCGTCCGCGGATTTCGAGGCACGGCCTCGGAGTCGCGGTCCCGGCGCCTAAATCCATTTCATGATACCTCCAAATCCCCTCCGTGTTCTCTCCGCACTGGTTTGCGTCTATCTTCTCTCCGCGGGATGCGGCTTTTCCGCCGCGGCTCCGGACGTGATTTCCCTGCGATCGCCGCAGGTCGACAACGGTTCCCAGAAGTGGGTGATGCAGCAGGTGGAAAAGGTGAAGGCGGATGGCGCGGAGATCTCCAAGCCGACCTGGAGGCCGCAGGGCTGGATTCCGGCGATTGTTCCGGGCACGGTGCTGAACAGCCTCGTCGCCAATGGCGTGTTCCCAGAACCCTATTACGGACTGAACAACGCAAATGAGCTCGGAAAGATTCCGGACCTCTCGAAGACGGGCCCGGATTTCTACACCTACTGGTTCCGGACCACGTTCACGCTGCCTGAGTCGTTCGATGATCGACGCGTGATCCTGCAGTTCGATGGAATCAACTACCGGGCAGAGATCTGGCTGAACGGCTCGAAGGTTGGAGACATGGCCGGCATGTTCAATCGCGGATATTTCGACGTCACCGATCTCGTGAACCGGCAGGGGGAGAACGCGCTTGCGGTGCTGGTGAAGCCGGTCGATGTGCCCGGAGGGTTTCGCACGAACAAGGCGAAGGCGAAGGCGATCGGAGAGAACGCGAACGGTGGTGACGGGCGGATCGGAAGGAACACGACCATGCTCATGAGCGTGGGATGGGATTTCACGTTCATGGATGGCATTCGCGACCGGAACACCGGCATCTGGCGTGACGTGAAGCTCTATGCCGTCGGCGATGTTGCGCTGCGCAATCCATTCGTGAAGACGAAGCTTCCGCTGCCGGACACGTCGTCCGCATCGGAAACCATCCTCGTCGAGGCGGTGAATCTCACGGATCAGCCGAAGAAGGCGACCGTGAAGGTCCGTGTGCCGGAAGCCGGCATCGATGTGAAGCAGGAGGTCGAGCTTGGTCCGAAGCAGACGAAGGAGGTCGTCTTCACGCCGGAACAGTATCCGAGTCTGGTTGTGAAGAATCCGAAGCTGTGGTGGCCGTTCAACAAGGGGGAACCGCATCTCTACGACATGGTCGTTGAGGCCGACGTCGATGGCGCGGTTTCGGACAAGATCTCGGATCGCTTCGGCATTCGTGAGATCACTTCAGACCGCAACACGCCGGACGGAAGCCGCATGTTCTACGTGAATGGTCACCGGTTCTTCATTCGCGGCAGCAACTGGATTCCCGAGGCGATGCTGCGGATGTCGGACGCGCGCACCGAGGCCGAGCTGCGCTACACCAAGCAGTCCGGCATCAACTTCCTTCGTCTGTGGGGTGGCGGCATTGCGGAGTCGGACCGCTTCTACGAGATGTGCGATGAGCTCGGCATCATCGTCTGGACGGAATTCTGGATTACGGGGAACACCGAGAAACCGCAGGACGAGGAGTTGTATCGGGCGAATGTCGCCGACACGATCAAGCGTCTTCGCAATCACGCGAGTCAGGGTTACTGGGTTTCGGCCAACGAGAAGGACGATGTGATTCCGATCAAGGATCTCGTGGAGCAGCTTGACGGCACCCGCGGCTATCAAATCCAGTCGGAGCGGGACGGCATTCACGATGGAAGCCCCTACCTCTACGTGAATCCGATGTTCTATTACGACGACACTGCCTCGCCGCGCGGCAGCCGCATCAATGGCTTCTGCCCGGAATATGGTGCGCCGTGTCTGCCAACGATCGACGGCCTGCGGGAGATGATGGACGAGAAGGATCTCTGGCCGATCAACAAGGAGGTCTGGATCTATCTCGACGGCAACGGCTTTCACAAGGTCGCCACCGATCTCGTCGAGGCGGTCAACCAATACGGCGAATCGAAGAGCATCGAGGAGTTTGCGAAGAAGGCGCAGATGGTCGGAGCGGTCTCCTATCGCGGAGTGTGGGAAAACTGGAACTACAACCGCTACGAACACGGGGACCGTTTCACGTCGGGAGTCCTGTTCTGGTATCACAACAGCCCCGCGCGCCAGGTCGCCGGCCGGATGTGGGACTGGTCGCTGGAGCCGACCGCGGCGTTGTATTTCACCCAGGATGCGCTCGAGCCGGTCCACGCCCAGTTCGACTTCATCAAGAACACGGTGTCGGTGAACAACGAGCTGATGAAGCTGATCGAGGGTGCGACGGTGCGGGCGCGGGTGTTCGACAGCAACATGAAGCTGCGACTCGACGAGAAGAAGGAGTTCAGCGTGGGGGCGGACGCCGTTGCGAACGATCTGCTAACGCTGGATCTGCCGAAGGATCTGTCACCGGTGCATTTCATCCGCCTCGACGTCACGGACAAATCGGGCGCCCCGATTTCCGACACGTTCTACTGGCGCTCGAACGATGCCTATCAGGGACCGAAGACGAAGTCCGGTCCGTTGTATGGCGGATTCGAGGCAATCAAGGATTTGCCCAAGGCGAAGCTGAAGGTCGATGCCCGGCGGTCAGTGATTGACGGACGTCCCGCGCTGAAAGTGCGGCTCCGCAACCCGGACAAGGGACTCGCGTTCATGGTGCAGCTCAAGTTGCTCGAGAAGAAGAATGGCAAGCCGATCCGGCCGACGTTCTATTCGGACAACTTCGTGAGCCTGCTTCCGGGCGAGGAGAAAACGATCGTCATCGATACCCCGCAGACGGTGCCGCCCACTGCCGAACTCTCGCTCGAGGGGTGGAACGTCGACGCCGTGTCGGCGCCGGTCTCGGCATTCCCTGCGGAGTCGGGAACGTAGCGGTTTTCGATCGGCCGTCCTGTTGGAGGACGGCCGATGACGGCTATCGCTTCAGAGTTTCCGCGAGGAAGGGCGCGGTGCGACTGGTCCGGCTCTTCGCGACCTGCTCGGGCGTTCCCTGGACGACAATCCCGCCGCCCTTCGCGCCTGCCTCGGGGCCGATGTCGATCACATAGTCGGCCTCGGCGACGACGTCGAGGTGGTGCTCGATGACGACGACCGTGCCACCTTCATCCACAAGGCGGTGAAGGACGGCAATGAGGTTTGCCACGTCGGCGGTGTGAAGACCGATCGTAGGTTCCTCGAGCACGTAGAGTGTGGATTTTCCGATGCGTGTCGTGCGAATGGCCTCCGCCTTCGCCGTGGAACGGCGCGCAAGCTGGGTGACGAGTTTGATGCGCTGGGCCTCGCCGCCGCTGAGCGTCGGACTGGGCTGGCCGAGCTGGAGATAACCGAGGCCGGTCTCGCACAGCAGATCGAGTGAGCGCTTGATCTTCGGATGCGATGCGAAGAATTCCGCGGCCTGCTCCACCGTCATTTCCATCACGTCGCCGATCGATCGCTCGTTGTATTTCACCTCGAGCGTGGCGTCGTTGTAGCGCTTTCCGTGGCACTCCTCGCAGGGCATGTAGGTCGTGGGGAGGAAGTTCATCTCGAGCTTGATGACTCCCTGGCCCGTGCAGTTTTCACAGCGACCACCCTCGTTGTTGAAGGAGAAGCGGCTCGACGTGTAGCCGCGGAGGCGCGCCTCGGGGAGCTGGGCGAAGACATTGCGAATCTCGTCGAGCACCTTGATGTAGGTCGCGGGCGTGGAGCGCGAGGTCTTGCCGATGGGTGACTGGTCAACCTCGAGAACGGCGCCGATGCCGTCGAGTCCGCTGATAGAGCGCCAGTTTGATGGCGGGTTCGTGCGCTTTCCCTTCCGCGCAAGCGTGTCGCGGACGGCCGGCACGAGGACGCCGCGGACGAGACTGCTCTTGCCGGAACCGGAGATGCCCGTGACGACGGTGAGCCGGTTCACGGGGATGCGGACATCGATGTCCTTCAGATTGTGCAGAGTTGCACCGTTCAGCTCGATCCAGCCCGGCGCCGTGTGGACGGAACGCCGGCTGCCGGAGAGAGGATGACGCATTGGCTCGCGGAGGTATTTTGCGGTGAGCGATTCCTCGCGGGTCATCACCTCCGAGACCGGACCGCAGGCAATCACCTGGCCGCCATTGCGACCGGCACGCGGGCCGAGGTCGATGAGGTGATCCGCGCGGCGCATCGTGTCCTCATCGTGTTCGACGATGACGAGGGAGTTCCCATTGCGTGAGAGCTTCACGAGCGCGTCGAGCAGGCGGTCGTTGTCGCGCGGATGAAGACCGATGGTTGGCTCGTCGAGGACGTAGAGCACGCCGCGAAGATTCGAGCCGAGCTGAGCCGCGAGCCGGATGCGCTGCGACTCTCCGCCGGAGAGCGTCTTTGCGGCACGATCGAGGCTGAGGTAGTCGAGCCCGACGACCTCGAGAAACTCGAGGCGCTGGGAAATCTCGGCGAGAATTTCGCTCGCGATCGGCTTTTCGGCCGCGGTGAACCGGAGCTTGCGAAGCAGGGAAAGCGCCGCCGCGGCGGGGGCCGAGATGAAATCGGTGACGGGGTGACCCTTCACTCGCACGGCGCGGGCGGTCGCGTTGATTCGCGATCCGTGGCATTCCGGACAGGGTTCGGATTCGTCCGACTCCAGGGATTCAAACGCGCGCTCCTCGGCGAGGTCGGCTTCGAGTTGGGACTCGAACTCCTTTGCCGGCGGGCGGTGGTTCCAGACTTCGCCGAAACCCCGGCAGTGTTCGCACCACCCATGCGGGGAATTGAACGAAAACATCCGCGGATCGAGTTCCTCGAACGCCCTGCCGCACGACGGGCAGTTCATCTCCGTGCTGAGAATGTGGGAGACCCGTTTCGAGTCGAGAACCCGCGCGGTGCCCTTGCCGACGGCGAGCGCCTGCCGGACGAGTTTGGGGGCGTCCTTCAGTGTGCCTGGACGAAGTTCGCCGATGAGAACGTCGATCGAATGCTCGCGGAAGCGCTCGAGCTTCTGGAATTTTTCGACGGGAGTGATCTCGCCGTCCACGAGCAGCGTCCGGAATCCGTGGCGCTCCGCCCAGCGGGCGACTTCGGTGTGAAAGCCTTTGCGCGCCTTGACCAGTGGGGCGAAGAGCTGGACGCGACCGCGCTTCGCAAGCGCCTGAACCTGTGCCGTGATTGCGGCGGTGGTCTGGGTTTCGACGGGCTCGTCGCAGTCGGGGCAGTATTGCACACCGAGCTTGGAGAAGAGGAGACGCAGGAAATGATAGACCTCGGTGACGGTGGCCACGGTCGACTTTCCGCCGCCGCGCGTGACGCGCTGCTCGATGGCGACACTCGGCGGCAGACCGTCGATCGAATCGACCTCGGGCTTCTCGAGTTGCTCGACGAACTGGCGCGCATACGGCGACATGCTGTCGAGAAAGCGCCGCTGGCCTTCCGCGAACAGGATGTCGAACGCGAGGGTCGATTTGCCCGAGCCGCTGAGACCGGTGATGACCACGACCTTGTCCCGTGGAATTTCGAGGTCCACGTTCTTCAGGTTGTGTTCGCGGGCACCGCGGATCGTGATGGCCCCTTCGGTGTCGTTGAGAACCGGCGGACGGGAAAGGCGGGGAGCTTCGCGAACCCTGGATGTGGATCCGGATAGCACGTCGCGGAGGAAGCGACCGGTGTGGGATTGTTCGACCTCCGCAACCTGCTCGGGTGTTCCTTCGGCGACGAGTTTGCCCCCTTCATCACCCGCCTCGGGGCCAAGATCCACGAGCCAGTCGGCGGACTTGATGACTTCGAGATTGTGCTCGATGACGACGAGGCTGTTTCCCTCCTCCACGAGGCGCTGGAACACCCGGAGGAGCTGCGCGACATCGTCGATATGCAGGCCGGTGGTGGGCTCGTCGAAGATGAGAAGCGCGCCCGCACCGTCGCGCTTTTCCACGAGATGGTTGACCAGTTTGAGCCGCTGGGACTCACCGCCGGAGAGGACGTTGAGCGGCTGACCGAGGCGGAGATAGCCAAGACCGACCTCAGACATGAGCTGGAGCGGGCGGGTGATTTCGCCCTTGCGTTCCTTGTCGGTGAAGAAGGCGATGGCCTCGTCGACGGTCATCTCGAGCACATCGTGGATCGATTTGCCGTCGATGCGGATTGCGAGAAGAGGCGCTTGATACCGGCGGCCTTCGCATTCGGGACAGCGGATGAACAGGTCGCTGAGGAATTGCATCTCAATCTTCTCGAAGCCGAGGCCTGCGCAGCGCTCGCAGCGACCGTTGCCGGAATTGAATGAGAACGATCCGGCCGTGAAGCCGGCCTGCGTGGCGTCGTCCGTGGCCGCGAACATGGCCCGGATGTGGTCGAATGCGCCGACGTAAACCGCCGGGGTCGATCGGGGGCTGCGGGCGAGCGGGGACTGATCGACCATCACGATGTCCTCGAACTCCTCCGCACCATCGATGGATTTCACCGTGCCTGCCGCCTCGAAGTCATCGCCCGCTTCCCCAACCAGATTTCGATACAGGACGTTGTGAACCAGCGTGGATTTTCCGGAACCGGAGACGCCGGTCACGCAGCAAAAGACTCCGAGCGGAATGCGGACGTCGAGGTTGCGGAGGTTGTGGTGGTCTATGCCGCAAATTTCGATGAACGAGCGGGGTGCGCGACGCTTCGCCGGAACGGGGATGGCGCGTTCGCCGCGGAGATAGGAGGCGGTGAGCGAGTTTGGAACGGGAAATCCGGAGTCGGAAATCCGGTCCATCGGGCCGGAAAACGTCACCTCTCCGCCGGTGGCGCCGCGACCCGGGCCGATGTCGACGAGGTGGTCTGCCGCGCGAATGATCGCCTCCTCGTGTTCGACCACGAGGAGCGTGTTGCCCTTGTCACGCAGGGCGTGCATCACTTCGAGCAGTCGTGCCGTGTCTCGCGGATGAAGACCCACGCTGGGCTCGTCCATGACGAAGAGCGTGTTCACCAGCGAGGCGCCAAGGCAGGTGGTGAGGTTCACGCGCTCGATCTCGCCGCCGGAAAGCGTGCGGGTGGGGCGGTCGAGCGAGAGGTAGCCAAGGCCGACCTGCAGGAGGTAACGAAGGCGGGAGCGGATCTGTTCGCGGAGAAGCTCGGCGCTCGGGTCGTTTGGGGGGAGTTCGACGCGGTCGAACACATCGACCAGTTTCGAGACAGGAAGCGTTGCGAGCTGTGGAAGCGTCAGACGGCCAGGCTCGAGACGGTAATTCAACGTTGCGGGCTGAAACCGGCCGCCATTGCACTCCGGGCACGGTTGATAGCTCCGGTAGCGCGAAAGGAGCACACGGATGTGCATCTTGTAGGTCCGCGCCTCAAGCCACTCGAAGTAGCCTTTCACGCCATACCAGCCGCCGCTTTCGTAAAGCTCGTCCGCGGAGACATCCACCCTCGTGTCACCTTCGATGACCCATTTCTGATCACGCTCCGGGAGGCTGGAGAACGGCGCGTAGATGTCGATGTCCTGATGCCGCGCGGCGCGGATCAAATCGTCCTGGCACTCGCGCGAGTGACCGGACTGAAACGGTTTGATCGCACCATCCGCAAGACTCACGGACCGGTCCGGAATCACCCGGTTCATGTCGATGCCAATCGTGCGTCCGAATCCGCGGCATGCGGGGCATGCCCCCAGCGGGTTGTTGAAGGTGAAGAGTCCGGGCGAAGGCGGACGAATCCCCAGATCGCAGTGCGCGCAATGCCATCCGCTCGAGTAGGGGTGACTGCGACCGGAAGAGGGCTCATGAATCGAAACCTTGCCCTGCCCGAGGCGGAGGGCGGTTTCGATGGCCTCGGCGAGACGGCTGCGATTGTCCGGACTGACCGTGACGCGGTCCTGAATGACGGGGACCACGGCAGGCAATGCCTTGCGCGTCGGCGCTTCGTCGGTGCGAACGATGTCGCCGTAGAGAAGGATGCGAAGAAACCCCTGCTGCTGGAGAAATGCGAAGAAGTCCTTTGGGTCGGTCTTCGCGGGAACCGTGACATGAAACGTCACGAGCACCTGCTCCCCGGCAAAGTCGTGAAGGACGTGCTCCAGGATCGAGTGGGCGGTTTCCGGCCGGACCGGCTGGGCGCATTCCGGGCAGAACGCCTTCGCTGCGCGGGTGTAGAAGAGTTTCAGGTAGTCGTTGATCTCGGTGATCGTGCCGACCGTCGAGCGTGTTGAGCGGACATGATTCGCCTGCTCGATCGCAATTGCGGGGGGAATTCCCTCGATGGAATCGGCCTGCGGCTTGTCCATCCGGTCGAGGAACTGCCGCGTGTAGGGACTGAACGTCTCGACGTAGCGGCGCTGGCCCTCCGCGTAGATCGTGTCAAAGGCGAGGCTCGACTTCCCGCTGCCGCTGGGCCCGGTGACGACGATGAACCGGCCCAGGGGCAGGTCCAGATTGATTCCCTTGAGGTTGTTTTGACGGGCGCCGCGAATGCGGATGAACTTCGACACGCCCTAATCTACGCGGCGGGTCAAGTCGGGCCGCCTCAATCCTTCATTGCCTCCGTGCGGAGGAGGACGCGCTGGCGCATGACCTTGCCGGCCTTGAATTTTACCGTCGCCCGTGCGGGGATGACGACATCGGTCTCGGGTTTGTTGGGATTGCGTCCGACCCGTGACTTGGTCAGCCGGACTTCGAAGACTCCGAAATTGCGGAGCTCGACATTCCGTCCATCCGCCAGCGCATCGGTGATGTAGTCCAGAGTTTTCTGGATCACGTCGAACACGCTTTGCTGGACGAGCCCGGTTTCATTGCTGATCCGGACCACCAAATCCCTCTTCGTCAGATTGCCCATGCCTTTTTCCTTCCTGATCGTTTGCAATTTGGAAAGCAAAAATCGGACCGGGTTTGGGAATTAACGTGAGATACGGGCTGTTTGCACAAGAATTTGATGGAGAACCTTCAACTCTCGTCGAAATTCGCGATTGAGCCGGGCGGTAGGAACTCCGAGTCGGGCCGTCCAGTTGGCATCGCCGATTTCCCCCGGGACGTTGAAGCGATCCTCCGCTCCCAGAATATCGGTGATCATTGGGACGGCGAGCCACGAGTTCGCAGCCATGAGGCCGCGCATGGTGGCCTCGTGAATTGACGCATTGAACTCCACGGGCGCGTCCAGAGGCGCTGCACCGGCGAAAATCAGAAGTTCGTTCATTCGGCTCAGGGATTCCGCAGCCGCCCCGGAGTCGCCGGCTTGTGCGGCCGCGAACCATGCGTTCCAAAATGTTTTCACCGGCGGGTGGTCGTGCGTCGCGTAGGTGGCGAGCGAGAGGCGCTGGTATTGCGCGCCGGGAATCATTCGATCTTCCTCGTCGCGTTCCCATTGGGGGATCTTGAATCCGGGGATCTCCAGCCGTTCAAGGGCGGGACGCACATAGGGAGGAACCGTGCCCAGGTCCTCGGCGACGATGCGGTGCGGGCCGGTTTCCTCGAGGAAAATCCGGAAAAGCACCTCGCCATGCCGGCAGTTTGCAGCCTCGTTTTCCGGCGTCGAGTCGTCACGGGGAACGAATCCCGGGAGCCGACCGCCGGTTTTCTCGCGTGCCTGCTCCTCGTCGAGATCGAGGAATTCCATGTTCTGCTCCGGGCGCCACGGGAAGCTGTAGATGCGGAAGAATCCGAGTGCATGATCGACGCGGAGCAGGTCGAACAGGTTGCGCATCGCTTCCAGCCGGCGGCGCCACCAACGGAAGTTGTCGTGCGACATCGCGAACCAGTCGTAGAGCGGGAAGCCCCAGTTTTGACCCCATTTTTCGGTGAACGGATCGGCCGCGAAGACCTTTTCCGGAGGCGCGCCGCACGAGCGCGAGAGGTCGAAAATCTGTGGTTCACTCCAGACGTCGCAACTGTAGACGCTCACCCCCACCGGCACATCACCCATGAGCGCAACGCCGAGGTGGTGGCAATGGTCGCGGGTGGCGGCCCACTGCTCGTGGGCGATCCACTGGACGTAGCGATGGAAATCGGCGAGGCCGTCGACGGACTCCCGTTCGTCGGCGGGCAGGGTGTCGCGCCATGAGGTGGCCGCTTCGAGTGAGCGGTGTTCGGGCGGCCATTCGGAGAAAACCTCCGACTCGCCGTGAAGCGTGACCAGCGCACGATAAAGTGCGTAGGCCTCGAGCCATTCGGACTGTGCGTCGCAGAAATCGACAAATCCGGCACGCCGGGCGGCGGAGGCGCTTGTCCGGAAGCGCTCGTAGGCGGCGGTGAGCAGTTCGCGTTTGAGCGACTTCACGCCGGCGTATTTGACCGGGCCGGCCCGCAGATCTTCGAGGTCGTGCCTGCTGCAGATGAGATCAAAGTCCTTTTTCCGCAGGTCGGGAAGTTCGGAGGGAAGCGTGGCGATCGTCAACGGATCGAGCGCCATCGAGCTGATGATGTTGTAAGGGCTGTTGTCGGAGCCGGGCTCGTTGACCGGGAGGATCTGGACAAGGCGCAGGCCGAGGGCCGCGGCCCATTTTGCAAACTCCCTCAACGCAAGCGTGTCGCCAATGCCGAGATCGTTGGGGCCCCGCAATGCGAACAGGGGGGCCAGCACGCCGGCGATTCGTTGGTCGGGATTCAGCTCCAGCACGAGGCGTTGACTAGCCTGCGACCGTTGCGCCCGCAAGCGGAAGCGGTCAGCGGATGGAGGAATCCGGCAAATCCCGGAGGTCGTAGATGATGAAGCCTTCCCCGCGCGCGGCGACCGGGAGCGACCGCCACGACCGGGAGGATGTGGGATAGCGCTGACGTTCGGGTCGCCCCCAGTAGAGATAATCGACGCCCAGCGCCTGTGCGCTTTCCTTCCAGCGTGGGCCGCCAAGCATCAGGCGTTCGAGTTGGGTCATTGCGTCCGCGTAGTCGATGCCGTGGCTCCACAAATGTCCTTCGTAGCCGACCGCGATTTTCCGGCCGAGAAGGACGAGGGGATGCGAGTATTCCGGCGCGCAGGCAAAGGTCGCGGACGGATCGAGGGTTGCGATGCCGCCCTCGGTCGCGTCAACAACGGAACGTTTCGCGAGGTCGTAGCCGTGGCGTTTGTCGAGGCCGCCGACGAGGGAGATTGCCCCCGTGAAAAAAAGGACGAAGCAAACGATCGCGCGGCTCGGGAACGGCATGGGACGAAGCACGTTGCTCCAAAGCGCGGGAGCGACGGCGAGCCATGCCCAGATGAGGATCTTCGTGTTGTCCCATGGCCACTTCGCGAAGGACCACAACGTGCACGCGACGAAAAGCAGTGTGGCCGGAAGGACGAACGCGCGGGTTTCCCGGCCGCCGCGGAAGACGGTCCATACCGCAAGACCGGCCCAGAGGACGAGGTAGAGACCAAAGTTGTTCAACCAGAACCACGCAGGATGCGACGGGTTTTCTCCTGCCGGCGTTTCATCCTGCAGCCATCCAGGGTGCCAGTGAATGCCGCCGGTCGTTCCGAAGCCTCCGGTGACGAGCGCCACGCAGAGCGTCGCCGGGAGCAGGGCGGCACATCCGAAGCGGATGCACCCGATTCGTGTGGTTCGTGACGACGCGAAGGCAAATACCCCGACGAGCACGGCGCTCAGGCAAAGGAAGCTGTGGAGACTGAAGAGCGGCAGCGATGCGTAGAGCAGAAGCGCGGCCCACCATGGAAGGAACGGGCGCTCGTCGCGGAGGAATCGCGAACGCCAGTCGTCCAGCAACAGCAGCCCGATCGGCAGTGCGAAGAGGAGGCCCCGTTGCGTGACGAAGAGGGCGAGGAAAAGGTTCTTCCAGGCCATGCGTGCCTGGTAGTCGTCGATCGGCAGGCTGCCGCTTTCCACGAGCGAGCGTAGAGCGACGAAACCTGCGAGACCCCCGCCAAACAGAAACACAGCGATTGCGAATCCGCGGCCCCATTTCCAGAGCGCGGCAGCGGTGAGGACGCACCCGCCGACTCCCACCCAGATGAGTCCCTGTTCGACGGGGACGCCGACCGCGAGAAGCAGGGAGTTGAAGAAATCGGCCCCGATCGGATACCGCAGCGGCTCGCCTGCGAAGATGGGATTCTCCGGCCAGAACGGAACGTCGCTGGCAAAATTGCGGATGAAATTCAGGTGCAGCGCAAGGTCGCCGAGGTTGTTCGGCGAAAGGACGGTGAGGTTGTTGCCGCGTGTGTAAAGCAGCCAGAAAAACGCGCGGAATCCCGCCAGCGCAAAAGCGCCAAACAGCGCCCACTCGACCGGATGAAAGCGTGCGGAGACCGGCGTTGTCTGACGAAATGCCAGGGCACCCACGCCTGCACCGATTGCGAGTGCCAGCCACGCCGTAATGGCGAGGAGGCCGCCGCCGGCGAATGCGAAGGCAATGCCTGCGACGACCGCCGTGACGGCGCCGATGAGAACCGCTGCGAAGGCTCTCACTGCGATTCCTCCTTGTCGGGTGGTCCCACAATCGGCTCGCCGGGCATCTGGTCGGCGAAGATTCGTGCGCGAAACCACGCCACGCAGTCCTCCTGAGCATCCCGCAGCCGGAACTCACGGCGCACGTAGCGTCCATTGAGGTGCCGCTCCACGTCGCGCGCCTTGCTCCGTTCGGCGGCGATCACATCGGCGAGGATCGTGCTTTGCGGCGGATAACCTGGATAGCTCGCATTCGGGAAATCCCCGAAGATCCATGGCAGCGGGTAGTAGCTGTCGAGGTGGAAGGCCATGAACATGTGCCGCGCGCCGGGATCCTTCCGCGCCCGTTCGAGCACGGGATCGACGAGCTTTGCGACACTGCGGTGGGTCTGCACGTAGACGTAAGGCTGCAGGGGGTTGTCGTAGTCGACGAAGTTCAGTTTTACGGACATCACGATGGACACCGCGATCACCGTGGCTCCGGCAAAGGCGACCGCGGGCAGTCTGCGGAACTCCTCCATCAGCGCGCCGAACGTGAACCAGAACGGCCACACCATCGCGAGCAGCAGCCATGGCGTCTTGTAGGGGATGATTGAATACGCCAGTAGCGCACCGGTTCCGTAGATCGCGAGATACCGGATCTGCGCCGGTGCCGGCCACAGCAGGCGCACGCAGGCGGCGAGACCGAGGAGCGCAGGCCATTCGTAGAGCCGCATCAGGTCGAGGAAATAGCCGTTTATGATCACCTTTTTCCCCGACCCGAGCGGAATCGTCAGCCAGTCGAAGGCGACCTTGGTGTGGCCATGCTCGTCCATTCCTGTCCTGGACCACGCCGCGTAGGTCTCATAAAGGCCCTTCACACCGGACCAGTTCATGAAGGTGCCGGAATAGAAAAGCACGATTGCAAAAACAGCCAGCCCCGTGGCAGTCAGGAAGTCCGTCGTCTGCCATTGTCTTCGGGCAAGTCGAAGTGCGGGACGCGAAGGAGAAATCGCCTGCCACGCCAGCAACGGAGGGACTGCCAGCGCGAAGCAGCCGAGGTGAATGAAATACGTCTCCTTGGTCAGGATCATTCCAGCCACGCCACCCGCCAGTGCGAAGACTCCTGGGCGCGAACCGTTTTTCCAAAGCTCGAGGATTCCCCACGCCGTGAGCAGAAGGAACGCCAGGAGCCACGTCTCGTGGATCGAGTATCTCCCGTAGAACGTCGCGCAGGGGGACACCGCCATGGCGAGGGCCGCCCAGCGGGCTGCGTGGGTGCCGAGGAAACGGCCGAAGCGCAGCGTCAGCCAGACGCAGGCCAGACTGACGAGCACCACGGGCAGTCGGATCGCCCACGCCTCGCGGCCCAGCAGCTTCTGCGCGGCGAAGACCGCATACATGTGAAGTGGGCCGTGATAGTTCGTCGGATCGTATTTGTAGAAACCCGTCTCCGACATGCGGTCGGCAAACCAGCCGTTCACACCCTCGTCGAAGTGAGGAGGCTTCAGGTCCAGTGCCGCGAAACGCAGCACGGCGGCGAGGAGGAGGATCAGGATTTCCGGCCAGGGAAGGCGGCGAAACAGAGGCTGCACGCCGTTGGGAATACGAGGCGGGAAAGCCGGGTGCAAGTCGCGACCGGGGACGCGGGAGCGGTTCCCGCGCCGTGTCGTGTCCGGGGCGAAATGGCGCCAAAACTTCGCACTTACAAATGGAAAACTTCTTGGGCAGACTCCCGCACATGATTCGCACGATGATATTCGTCCTCGCCGGATGTGCGGTGGCGCTGTCCGCATCCGCCCAGCAGGCGACGCAGGCCGTGCAGGCCGCCGAACAGGCGACGATGACGCAGCAGGTAGAGGGCGGGATCGTCACCAGCTCGATGACGTCGTCGGAATCGTTTGCCCCGGCGAGCGAATCGGACCCTGACATTGGGGAGCAGATTCTTTTGCAGCCGGAGCAGAAGTATCAGCCGTTCAGTGCGTGGACGAACTGGAACGTGTTCTGGACGAGCAACGCCCAGCTGCTCGACGACACGAATGGCGGCTCGGACACGTTCATGACCGGCGTCGTCGGTGGCAGTTATCTTCCATATCTCGGCGGGAATCTCTTTGCGGAGTTCAGCGCCGAGCAGAGCATGTTTCGCTACGCCCGGAACAGCAGCCTCGACTTCAACGGGCTGAATCTTTCCGCGGGGTTGATCTACGTGATCCGCGAACTCCAGGACCTCACGGTGTTTGCGAATTACAACTACGATTTGCTGACCGTGCGCGGGTTCAACAAGGAGATCTACCACGACCACGCGATCACGGCCGGCCTGCGGAAGACGTTCGTCCTGAACCGCGCGAATCTGGTTTACACCTCGCTCGGCGCGGATTTCACCCTCGGTGGCTGGCCCGATTACGCGTTGCGGCACGAGTTCGCATGGCTGGCCGGATACCAGCTCAGCCTCACGCGAATGGTGAAGCTCGACCTCTATTACCGCCTGGCCGCGCAGCCGTATCGTTACGCGGATCGCACGGATTTGAACCAGCTTATCGGGGGTGGCGTGACCGTTGGCGTGACCCCCTGGTTGAGCGTGCAGGCATTGAGCACTCTCGGAATCAACAACTCCACCGAGAGTCAGTTCAGCTATTTCGCTGCAAATTTAGGTGGCGGAATCGGAATTATGGTCAATTTTTAGGCTAATGAAAATGGTGCGCTGGATGTCGTTGGCCGGGCTCGTGGTGCTCGGCGTATCCGTTGCCCGTGCCGCCGGTCCGCTGCAAAGCGCGGAGGTCACGCGGGTATTCAACAAGGTCGAACTCCTTCCGGGGGAAACACCGCCGGTGCCGGCGAAGGTTGGCGACGAGGTGAGCGGCCGGACGGCTGTGCAGACCGGCACGAAGTCACGCGCGGAACTGGCGTTCAACGATTCCACGATTGCCCGGCTGGGTGCGAACTCGCTGTTCAGCTTCGACCGGGGAACGCGCGATCTGAATCTCAACGAAGGCGTGATCCTGCTGGAGGTGCCGAAGAATGCGGGCGGGGCGACGATCAATACCGCGGCCGTGACTGCGGCGGTGACCGGCACGACGATCATGATCGAGTTCCGCAAGGCGGCGAACGCCGGGAGGGGGCTGATCAAGTTCATCGTCCTCGAAGGCACGATGCGGCTGAATTTGAAGGGCACTCTTGGAGAATCGATCCTGTTGAAGGCCGGCCAGATGCTGACGATTCCCGCGGGCGCGAAGAAGTTTCCGGATGCTCCCATGGTGGTCGATGTCGGCCGCCTTGCGAAGACCTCGGGGCTGATGGGCAGTCAGTTCGGGCCGCTGAAAAACGAACCGTTCATTATGCAGACGGTGAACGAACAGCGCGTTCTCAAGGCTAGGGGCAAGCTCATCAACGTGAACTATTCGCTCAAGGGCAAGCGGAAGAATCCCGTGTTGCAGTCGACGAACATCGCGTCCCAGGCGACGCTGCGCACGGACGCCGAGGTGCGCGGAAATCCCCAAAAGCCCTCTCCGGCACGCCCGGCGGCGCGTCCAAATCCTCCCAAACCGCGTCCGGAGCCACCGACTCCTCCCAAGCCGCCGAAACCGCCGAAGCCGGATAATCGCCCGCCGAAGCCGCCGCCGGCTCCCAACAAGCCGAAGCCGCCGAAGCCGGTGCCTCCTCCTCCGGTGCCGCCGCCGCCCGACGTGAATTATTGAGGACGTCGCTCGAGAAACCGGCGTTGGAGGGATGAACGGCTTGCACGGAATGTGTGCGCTCCGGCAGAGTGCCATGTCATTCCGCGCAAGCGGGTGACTTTCCGCAACTTTCACCCTCAACGTTCTTCATGCGCCTGCTGCTCGTCGACGGTCACTATTTTCTCTACCGCTCGTTTTTCGCGATCCGCGGGCTGACGAACTCCAAAGGGGAGCCCACGAACGCGATTTACGGCTTCACGAAGGCGCTGCGTCGCATGATCGCCGACGTGAAGCCGGATCGCGGAGCGGTGGTGTGGGATCGCGGGATTCCGGAGCGGCGGACGGCATTGCAGCCGGCATACAAACAAAACCGGCCGTCGATGCCGGACGAGATGCGCGCGCAGGAAGGGTTCATGCAGGAACTCGTGCCGCTGCTCGGGATGGCCAGCCTCTCACTTCCGGACACCGAGGCCGATGATCTGATTGGCTCGTATGCCGTGCAGCATCCCGGCGAGACGGTGATCGCGACGAACGACAAGGACATCCTCCAGCTCGTGAACGGGCGTGTCCGAATCTACTCGACGAACAAGGTGGATCTCGCGCCCGGGGAAACGTTCGCATTGCTTGGCGAGGACGCCGTTCGCGCGAAGTGGGGGGTGGATCCGGGGCAGATCGGCGATGTGCTCGCGCTCACCGGCGACAGTTCGGACAACATCCCCGGGGTGGACGGCGTGGGACTGAAGACCGCAGCGGCCTTGATCCGCGAGTTTGGATCCGTCGAGGCGCTGCTCGAGAATGTCGACCGCGTTTCCAGCGCGCGCACCCGCGAGAAGTTGATTGCCCAGCGGCAGCAGGTGATCGACAACCGCCGGATGGTCGCACTCGATCTGGATCTCGTGCTGCCCGTCGCGGTGGAGGATCTGCGGATCGAACCGAGGTATCCGGAACTGATCGAGGCGCTGCGGAGATGCGAGTTCAAGGGACTGCTCGCGGAGATCGAGCGCGAGGCTGCAGGAGCGGGCTCTGCGACTGCGCCGCAATCACCGGTTGCACCTCCTTCGCCGCCGGCGTCGCAAGCGGAGTTGTTTTAGCCGGTCGGCCTCAATCTGAATTTTTTCGCCGAGTCGCGTGACCATTGCCGTTCGGCGGGGTTTCATTGACGGGCCGCACGCGCGGCGCCTTCCCCAATGAACCAATACCTTTCCATTCTCGTCACGCTTGGATGCGTCGCTGCTACACCACTTGCCGCTGCGGACGTCGCCGCGAAACCCGCCCCTCTCGAGAAATCCGCCAGCCGGAAGGTCGTCACCCGCGATCCCTCGACGATCGTCGAATGCAACGGGGAATACTGGATTTTCTACACGGGGAAGGGGACGCCATCGATGCGATCGAAGGACCTTGTGACATGGAAACCGGGCCCGCCGGTCTTCAAGCAAAGTCCCGATTGGGTGGCGACGGAGGTCCCGAACAACAAGAACGGCGTTTTCTGGGCGCCGGATGTCATGAAGGTCGGCAACGAGTATCGGCTTTATTATTCCGTCTCCTCGATGGGGGCGATGGATTCCGCGATCGGACTGGCCACCAACCGGACGCTTGATCCGAAAGACCCGCGATACGAGTGGAAGGATCAGGGAGTCGTCGTGCGATCGCGTGCGGGCGGGAACTGGAATGCGATCGATCCCGCGATTTTTCAGGATGACGACGGCAGACTGTGGATGGCGTTCGGCTCGCATTGGAGCGGGTTGAAGCTGCTCGAGCTGGATCCGAAGACCGGAAGGCGCCTTGATCCGGATGCTCCGTTGATTCCGATCGCGTCCGCGGAGGTCGGGCTCGAGGCGGCCTATCTCTGCAAGCGGGATGGCTATTACTATTTGTTCTTCAACCGGGGCACCTGCTGCCAGGGGGCGGACAGCACCTACGAAATTCGCGTCGGCCGGAGCCGGTCGATCGAGGGACCGTATGTGGACAAGGAAGGAAAATCGCTGATGGAAGGCGGCGGCAGCATCTTCCTCGAAAACCGCAATGATCCGCTCGTGGCGCCGGGACACGCCGGCATCCTCCTCAAGGATGGCACGGAATGGTTGAGCTGCCACTTTGAGGGCGACCTCCAAATGGATGGCAAGGCGACGCTGGGGGTGATGCCGGTCCGCTGGGTGGACGGCTGGCCGGTGGCGGACCTGCCGGAAAGCAAGGCCGCAAGGTAGCGGGGGCTGCTTTTGGCAGGAAGCGGCTGACTGCCTGCGCAACGCAAGCGGGTCAGGGAGCGGCCTTGTCGAGATTGCTCAAGGCCGGCAGGCCGTAGGCGCGCTGGAGGTCATCTGCGGTTTCCTCGACCTGTTTCGCGTCGAGGAAAATGACGCCGGGATCGGACTCCAGCTCGATCTTGTGAAACCTGCCGTCCGGTGATTTCACAGCCTCGGCAACGTCCTCCAGGCTCTTGATCTCGCGACCGTTGATCTTCTCGACGACGATCGTTGCGAGGCCGTCGTAGCCGACGGTGGTGTCCGCAGGCAGAACCTGGCTGATGAAGACGATGCGGCCACGGTCGGCGGGAAGTTCGTCCTGAAACTCGTCGAGGTAAACGAGACGCGGCGGCGCGCTGGAACGCCAGTCGCCGCCCCATTCGCGCAGATAGCTGCGGGAGAGTTCCTGGAGCACGAGTCCACCGAGAATGTAGTAACGCGGTGGTTCGTCGGTGATGGATGGACTGCTGATGACGGTGGCGGGGTCGCGAGGCTCGAGGGGCAGCGCGAGATCGATCTCATTGCCCTCGCGAAGGACGCGCATCTTCAGGGAGCCTCCGGGGAGGTTTGCGGTCGAGACAAGGTGGCTGAACGGGATCTTTCCGAGGACGGGATCGTTGTAATAGCCGTCCTCGTCGATGTCGAAATTCTCGACCTGGAGAATGACATCGCCCTTCTTCAAGCCGGCTTTCTCTGCGGCTCCTCCGTGGGTAACGGACACGACGTAGACGCCGGATTTTCCGTTCATACCGAGATAGCGGCGGAACTGGGGATCGCGTGTCGGGGCAAACATCAGCCCCGCGCGGGCGAAGCCCTGATAGGGTTCCTTCGCAACGCGGGCGAGGAAATTCCGGATGACGGCGTCTGGCACGAGGTCGGCGCTTTGTGAGCGCGTGTCGTAGCGCATGAGCAGGCCGGCCAGACGGTCGCCGAGAAACACGGGGAGTGTGAAGCTGTTGTCCCGATACTGCATCGGCACGCTGAGCCGGTAGCTGAGCAGGACGGCTTCATCGCCCGGGTAGGGGGCGACCGTGACCGTGGTCACCACTGCGGGCGTGAGTGCGGCGGCCCCGGTGTTTTCGAGTTGAATGACATTGAGCCGGCTGCCGACGTGGACTCCCTCGGCGAGGGACACGGGACGCGTGCCGTCGAGGAATTTCGGGTCCTGCGGGACGAGCAGGGCGAGATTCGACGCGTAGTCGATGTGCACGACATCGGCCGCGACCTTCTCGGAGCTGCCGGCGCGTTCGAGTTCGACGTAGCTGTGGTTGGCCACCAGTTCGGCGGTGACGAGCACCCGTCCGCCTTCGATGACGACGCCAATGCCGCGGCGCGAATAGGGCGGGCGCTTCGTCCACGGACGCGAGTGCTGCCATGGCTGGTTCGTGGAATTCACCCGAACCACGGAGTCGGCCACGGGCAGGGACTCCGCGATGGTTTCCGCCGAGGCGGGAACGGGCTCCACGGGCGGGGCGTCCTGCGCGAAGAGAGCGGCCGCGGGAAACGCGACGAGAGCGGCGAGGAGATGGCGTGTCATTGCTCGAGATTGGATTCCTTCGTCACGCCGTAGCGGGTGCGAATGCGATCGCGTGCGGCGGCAACGGCGCCGGCCTCGAGAACGAGCGGACGGCTGGCGCCGAGAAACTCGATCACGTAATACTCGGCGGGCTTTTCGAAGGCCGCGGCAACGTCGTTGAGGTTGCGCATTTTTTCGCCGTTGATCGTGTCGACGATCGCCTGCCGGAACTCGGTGGCGTAGGTGTTGACCGGGTCGGACAGGATGTTGCTGAGAATGACCAGTTCGGGGCGCTCCTTGTAAACGGCGTCGGCGATGAAGTGGTCGAAGTAGTAGTTCGTCCGGAAGTTGAAGATCCGGGTTGAGGAGCGGAAGTTCTGATCGAGCGGCTGGAAAAGGAGGCCGCCGAACAATACGAACCGCGGCTGCACGTCGTAGGAAAAGGCGTAGAGATTGAAGGGGAAGGGCTCGCTGAGCGGGATCGTGAGCTTCAGCGGCTTGCCGTCGCGAATCACGTCGAGATCCACGCTGTCGCCCTTGAGTTTGCGTTCCACCAGCTCGGCCATCTCGACGTAACTGTCGTCGAGTTCCACGGAGCCGTCGCTCGCGACGGGGTGACCGTCGATGGCCACGATGACGTCTCCGCGTTGCACGATGCCATCGGAGGCTCCCCGCCCGAACACGTCGCCGACCATCACGCCGATGCCGTCGTCCTCGAGGCCGAGCGCGGCGCGGGCGGCCTTGTTGTAGAGAGGGAAGTAGGAAAGGGCGAGATCGACGTAGTGGTCGTATTTGCCGTCCTCGATGTCGGCGAGGAAGCGTTCGATCACCGGGGTGGGGATCATATAGCCGGTGTTCTGCGCGACATCGCCGCTGTATCCCTGGAAGGCAACGCCAACGACCTTGCCGTCCTGCATCACGGGGCCGCCGCTGTTTCCCGGGTTGATCGCGGCGTCGATCTGGATGACGAGATGCATGTCGGCGCCGGAGTGGCTGTATTCCTGGAAGTCGATGCGCGAGACGATGCCCCGGGTGACGGAGGGGCGGTCGCCGCCGATCGGGTAGCCGTAGGCCATGACCGTGGACTCAATCTCGGGGATTCCGCCGATTTCCAGCGGGGTCATGCGGTCGAAGAACTTCGGATCAGCGGGCTCGAGGATCGCGAGGTCGCAGTCGTGGGCGACGTGTTTGACGGTTGCCGGGTAGCGGTTCGGATCGCCGTAGCGCGTGATCCAGATCATGCGCGCGTTGCTGACGACGTGGGCGTTCGTCATGATGCGGTTGCCCTTGATGACGAATCCCGCGCCGACTCCCCGGCCGATGGAGCCCGTGTTCCATGGCACGTTGTAGTCCGGATCCTGGGAGACGGTCTCGATGCGGACGAGGCTGCGGCGAAGAATATCCTGCGTGGCCGGCGGGGCTGCGACTGCCTGGGTGCAGAAGACAACGGATGCGACGATGGCGCAAAGAATCCCGGAATGTGTCATGCGGTGTGTAAAGGTTCGGCCGCCGTTCACTCGGGAAACCAGCGGATGCTTACAGCGATTCCAGATCGCCGTAACGATTCACCCGGAAGCTGTTGCTCGATTTGTTTTTGCTGGTCGAGGGTTGCTGCCGGGTGTCCGTGCGCTCCAGCTTGGTAACAGCGGAGCCCTGGCTCGGAGGGCCGAAGGTGCGCGGATCCTTGAAGGTGTTGATGGCGACCATCGCGCTGCGACCGGCGCCGGGGAGCTTGCGACGGGGATTGATGAAATCCGTGGGGGAGTAGTAGTTCGAGAAATCGCCCTTGAAGGCGGTGCGGTTCACTCCGATGAAGAGATTCTTGCGCATCTCGAAGTGGAGATGGGCGGGATACATGCCGCGATTTGTGCCGATCGTGCCAACAAGCTGTCCGCGCAGGACCTGCTGGTTCTCCTTCACCGTGATCTTGTCGAGATGGCCGTAGAGACTGTCCACGGTTTTGAGTTCGCCCTTCTCAAGGTAAATGTGTCGGATAATGACCACATTGCCCCAGCCGAGCTTCACATCACGGGCAAAAACGACAATGCCGTGGGCGACGGAGTAGACCGGGTCACCCAAATCCGTGTTGCCACCGCCGACGCCGTTCCAATCTTCGCCAAGGTGACCGTTGGGACGAAAACCCCGCGCTTTGTAATATCCCTCGGCGTTCGGTTTTCCGACCGGGAAGTCGAAGCCATCTGCAACGCGGGTGCGGGCGACATCGCCGGTCGGGTTGCCCTGGGCCACCCAGATCAGGATGGGGAGGGCGAGCCAGGGCCAGAGTTTACGCATCGTGGCGGAGAAAATAGAGGTCAATGACGGGAAGTGCAAGCGTTGCGGCTGCCGCACGATCCGATTGCTCTGGAAGGGAAGGGGTCATCAGACGTTCCTTTGGACCTGAATCAATGGCAGCGGGAAGCGGAGGCGGAGCTGTCCGTTGAGGTGCACTTCAATATGATAAATCCCGAAATGCTCGAACTTCACGCCGCCGAAGACGTGAACATTTGTGGCGTGGGAATCGAGCTCGCGAAGCTGAAACTCGACGTTGGCCTCGGCGAGCACATGTTCGTCGTCTCGGCAGGAAAGGATGCGGGATCGCTGGGTGAAGCGGCCCTCGCCACCGCACCAGCGCGTCCAGAGGCACAGCTTGAAGAAGGCGACCGGAAGTGCGGGAGCCGGAATGGCGGCGACGATGCCGACCAGGGTTTGCTGACCGCTGATTTCGGCGCGGACATCCTCGCAAAGGAGGCAGGCCTGAAGATCGGGAAGGATGGATTCTGGCATGGGACCGTCAGGGGGCGGGCGGAGCCGCGGAAAAGACTCCGGCAAGGATAAGTGCGACGACGACGATGGCGAGCGCGATCCGGTAGAATCCGAAGATCGCCAGCCCGCGGCGTTGCAGATAGCTGACCATCCATTTCACGGCGATGACCGCACTGATCCATGCGGCGACGAGTCCGATGATCAACGAAACGGGACCGTAGGCCTCGAGCATTTGCTGGCCGTGTTTCAACCCGTCGTAGGCGGTGGCGGCGCTCAGGGTGACAACCCCGAGCAGGAAGCTGAACTCCACGGCCGCCGGGAGACCGAGTCCGACGAGCAGACCCCCGACGATCGTGACCAGACTGCGGCTCACCCCGGGCCACATCGCGATGCACTGAATGAACCCAATGATCACCGCGGAGCGAATGGTGAGATTGTCGATGCCCAGCGGCTTTCGGAAAACGACGGCCTTGCTCTTGCGGTAAAGGATCACGGCCAGGATGGCCACGCCGCCGACGAACCATGCGCCTACGATGGGCCAGAGGCCGAATTCCTCACCACCGAACAGGAACTGCTTGATGGGTTTCTCGAGCAGAAGTCCGACGACCGCTGCGGGCAGGAAGGCGGCGATGATCCGGATGGCGAGTTGAAGTCCGGCGGGATCCTGACCGACCACACCCCGCGTCATTTGCCAGACACGGTTTCGGTAAAGGCCAAGCACGGCGAGGATTGCCCCCACCTGAATGCAAATCGCAAATGCGTCCGAGGCTTCGTCGGATGGAATGCCCATCAAACGCTGGGCGAGTAAAAGGTGCCCCGTCGAGCTGACGGGCAGATATTCAGTGAGACCCTCGACAATGCCGAGGATGAGGGCTTGCCACCACTCCATGAGACTTCGAGGTGATGAGGCTGCGCACCGGGCGACCCGGTGCCGGGACCGCGGAGGCGCGAGGGAGTTTCCTAGATGGCGTTTTCGTCGGTTTCCTCAGTGCGGATACGAACCGCACTTTCGACCGGGAGGACGAAAATCTTGCCGTCACCGATCTTGCCGGTCTTCGCGGAGGAGGAAATTGCCGCGACCGCCTTTTCCACAGCGCTGTCCGAAACGACAATCTCGAATTTTACTTTCGGCAGAAAATCGACCGTGTATTCGCTGCCGCGATAGATTTCCGTGTGACCCTTCTGGCGACCGAATCCCTTGACCTCGCTGACCGTCATCCCTTCGATGCCGACCTCAGCCAAAGCCTCCTTCACATCCTCCATTTTGAACGGCTTGATGATCGCCTCTATTTTTTTCATGTTGCCAGTTGGTTATCGGAAAGGCTCCGCAGAGGCAAGCGGACATCGCCGGCACCGTTGATTGAAGTCGTTCCCTAGATCCCCCGAGTCGTGAAACCCCATCAGTGGCGGCGGTCCTCCGTCGGCAAGTATCTTCGTCATCTCCCGCGGGTGAAACACCTGCGCGGATCGTGGCTGCACCGCACGTTCGGGGACCGGTTGCTCGACCCGCATCTCTGGCATTTTGACCGTGAAGGTGTGGCGATGGGCCTCGCGGTGGGCGGATTTTTTTCCCAAATTCCGATGCCGTTGCAGTCTCTGCCGTCCGTGCTCATCGCGATGATGCTGCGCGCAAACCTGCCGGTGGCGATCGCGGGCTGCTGGATCTCGAATCCAGTGACGATGGCGCCGTTCATCTATCTGCAGTTCAAGATCGGATCCATCCTGCTCGGGAAGCCGATGATCGCATGGCCCTACGACGGAGGATTGGTGGAGCTTCTAAAGACCGCGCCGGTGCAATTGATCGTCGGGGGCACGGTGATGGGCGCGGGAGTCGCTGCCGCCTGCCATTTTCTCGGCGGCATGCTCTACGACTTTGTGGTGCGGAGGATTTCCGCCCATCAGGCCCGGCGGAAGACGGAAAAGGACTAGGGGCCCTTGCGCTCGACGAGGGCGTGGAATTTCCGGCCCGCGTCGGTTTCCATGTCCGCCATCAGCCACAGCGCGCGCGCGATGGAGGCCGTGTCGAGCAGGTTGTCGGGCGGGTCGTTTTTCCAGCGCTCGTAAAGGGCGTCGGCGTTCCGGCGGGCGCGCTCGAAGTAGTGGCGGTCCTTCGTCTGTCGGTAGAGTTCGAGATCGGCCTCGAGCATGAGGTGCGAGAACCTCGGGGGATCGCGATAGACCTTCGTTTCCCTGCCGAGCAGGCTGTCGGCGGCCTTGCCGATGCGTTCGGCTTCGCGCAGGTAGTTTCGATTGCCGGTCGCGCGGTAGAGGCCGAGGTGGGCGCGAAGCATGAGGCCGGCGTTGTAGGTAAGCTGGGCGTGGTTCTTTTCCTTGGTCTCGACGTTGATTGCGTCGGCGTAGAGGCCGTTGTCCGCCTGAAGGGTTTTGTTGGTCCACTCGACGATGCGGCGGGCCCAGTCGACCCACTTTTCCTTCTTCGATCCGGTCTCGAACTGCGCCAGTGCAAGTGCGCCGACGGCGGTGGGACCGTTCGCGCAGGTGTTCTTGCCATTGCCCTTGTGCTGCTCGTGCCACCAGATGCCGCCACCAAGCACGTCATCCCATCCGCTCAACGTGAAGAGGAGGGTCTCCTCGGCGCGCTTCTTGAAACGCGTCTGGTTCGTCATCGCGTAGGCTTCCATGAACGTGATGACCATCCATGCGTTGTCGTCGTAGTATTTGTCGTTTCCTCCGCCGCCGGTCTTCGCGGGCTCGTAGCCGGGGATCTTCACCTTCGAATCCCAATACGCATCCATTGATTCGAAGAACTTCAGCATCACGTTGCGGTATTTTGCCGGATCGTGTCGCGCGGCGCCGGCGACCGCCGAGAACGCAACACCGTTGCCCCACATCATGTCGTGGTCCTTCGAGTCCGGCTTTGCGTAGTAGAGCCCGGCCGTGCGGTCCCAATAGCGGTCCTGAATGTCCGCCATCACCTCGCGCGCCATTTCGAGATAGCGGCCTTTTTCCGGTGCGGGTTCAGGCGTCGGAGCCGGTGTTGCAGCGACCCGTGGAGCGGTCGGCTGGGTGGGCGTGGGAGCGGGGCTTGAAGCCCTGGCTTCGCCCTGCTTTCTCGCGCGTTCCACGAGGTCCGTCGAGGCTGCCGGGATCCGGGTCCGGGAACCCTGGAATACGATTTCCACCTCCTCGCCGGTGACCGCGGCGAGGGGGAATGTTGCTCCGGGTGCATGGCTCGCTTCACCGATGGTCTGCCCATCCGCGACGATCGGCAGTTTCACCGCCGACGTGAGTGTGATCTCGCGAGGCCACAGGGCCCGGTTTGTGGAGATGTCGCGAACGGAGAGCTCCGGTTCCGGAGTTGGGGTCGGTTCCGGAGTCGGTGTCGGAGTGGGTTCGGGTGTTGGAGTCGGTGTCGGAGTGGGCTCCGGTGTCGGTTCCGGAGTGGGAACGGGGGTGGGCGCCGGAGTCGAAGCGGGAGTGGGGGTGGGAGGTGGAGCGAGCGCCTGCTCGATTTCGGCGCGGAACAGCCATGCGCCCGACGCTGCCAACCCGAGAACGACAACCACCGCCGCAACGATGGGCGTGGCGGATTTTTTCTGGCGCTGCTGGCGGAAACGGGGCTTGCGCATTGGGGATCGAAGAAAGCCGAACTCCCATAGGGTGGGACGCGCCGGCGTTCAAGTTACAACCCGGGGCGTGTGCCGAAGTTCCGACGGAATACGGGCGGGATTTTGGCGTGACAACCCCGCGCGCGGGGAGGGAAGTTGGGCGCACGTATGAGTGAAGGAATCCTCTCGGGCAAAACCGGCGTCGTATTTGGTGTGGCCAACAAGCGCAGCATCGCGTGGGCGATTGCGAAGGCATGGCACAAGGCGGGTGCAAGACTGATCTTCAACTACCAGGGAGAGCGTCTGCGCGAGAACGTTGAGGAACTCGTCGCCGAGTTTGGTCCCGATACGATTCTTCACCCCTGTGATGTCACCATTGATTCGGACATCGAGAACTTCTTCGCGAAGGTGAAGGAGGTCACTCCGAAGCTCGATCTCCTGCTGCACTCCGTGGCGTTCGCGCCGAAGGAGGCGCTCGAGGGCGACTTCCTTTCCACGTCGCGCGAGGCCTTCCGCATTGCGCACGACGTTTCGGCCTACTCGCTTGTTGCGCTCTCGCGCGCAGCCGCGCCGTTCATGACCGATGGCGGCAGCGTCCTCGCCATGAGCTACTACGGGGCGGTGAAGGTGGTCCCCCACTACAATGTCATGGGCGTCGCCAAGGCGGCCCTCGAAGCGAGCGCGCGCTATCTCGCCGCGGACCTCGGACCGAAGAAAATCCGGGTCAACTGTATCAGCGCCGGCCCCGTGCAGACGCTGGCTGCCCGCGGCATTTCGGGCTTCACCACGATGATCAAACACTACGAGGCGCACGCTCCGCTCGGTCGCAGCTGCACGCCCGACGAACTCGGTCACACCGGGGTGTTTCTCGCGAGCGATGGTGCGTCCGGCATCACCGGACAGGTGATCTACGTCGACGGCGGTTACGAGATCATGGGAATGTGACCGCGGCCAAGGGCGCGGTCGTTCCATTTCGCTAAGCAGTAACCGATGACCTCTCCTTCGTTCCTGCGCAAACTCCGCCGGGAACTCGGCGAGGCAGCGGTGAAGACCGCGCCTGCCGAGCTTGACGCGGTGGCTGGTGACAAGTGGTTCGCCGCGCGCCGGCCGGACGTCGCTGTTTTTCCCACGACGACGGAGCAGGTGAGCTTCGTGCTCGCCGCGGCCCATGCCGCCGGCGTTCCCGTAACGACGCGCGGCGCGGGCTACGGTTATGTCGGCGGCTGTGTGCCCGAGCGGGGCGGAGTCGTCGTCAGCACAAAGCGAATGAACCGGCTCATCGAAATTCACGCCGGGGATTTCGTCGCGCGCACGCAACCAGGCGTAATCACCGGAGTGATCCAGGAACGGGCGAAACGCAAAGGCCTCTTCTACCCGCCGGATCCCGCGAGTTTGAAGGACTGCAGCATCGGCGGAAACATCGCCACCAATGCCGGAGGCCCGCGATGCCTGAAATATGGCGTCACCCGAAACTACGTTCTCGGTCTCGAGGTTGTGCTTGCCGATGGAACCGTGGTCCGCACCGGTGGTCGCACCCACAAGAACAAGACGGGGTTTGATCTCACCGGCCTGTTTGTCGGATCCGAGGGACTTCTTGGCGTGGTGACCGAGGCGACGCTGCGCCTGCTGCCCCTGCCGCCCGCAAGGACGGTGCTGTCCGCGGGGTTTCCCTCGATGCGTGCCGCCGCCGCCGCGGTGCAGGCCGTGTTTCGAAGTGGATTTCTTCCCGCCGTGGTCGAAGTTGCGGATCGCTTTACGCTGGAGGCGGGGCGCGCCTGTTTCCCCGATGCGGATATTCCACCGGGCGACGCGCATGTTCTCATCGAACTCGACGGACAGCCTGCCAGCGTGCGGTCCGAGACCCGCGAGTTGAGGCGGGTGCTTGCCGCCAGCGGTGCAACGAAGATCGATGCCGGTCTCGACGAGGCGGCGTGTGACCGCCTGTGGCAGTTGCGGCGGAATTTCTCGAATTCGCTGCGGGCCACGGGGCTCACGAAGTTGAACGAGGACATCGTCGTGCCGCGCAGCAGACTGGTCGATCTCGTGCGATTCGCGGGACGTCTCGAGAAGGAGTCCGGATTTCCCATTGCGTGCTTCGGCCACGCGGGCGACGGAAACATTCACGTCAACGTCATGGCGGCGCACTACGACGACCCGTCCGTTCATGCATCCGTCGAACGCGTGCTCGACCGCCTGTTCGGGCAGGTGCTTGCGTGGGGCGGAGCCATCACGGGCGAGCACGGCATCGGCCTCGCAAAGATGCGCTGGTGGAATCAGGCCGTGTCCGCGGAGAGCCGTGCATTGCACGCGGCAATCAAACGCGCGCTCGATCCGGACGGCACGCTGAACCCCGGGAAGTTCGTCGATCTCGGCTGATGCGTGACGAGCTCGCGCGAAGGAAGCGGCATCAACTGCGCGTGGCCGCAAGGCGTTCGCATCTCGCGCGTGAATGTCGTCCCGCTTTGTCGGTTGCGAGATTCATTTCAACGCGGCGGCGACATGATTTTGGTTTTCTACGGAACCGGGCCTTGTTAATCGAAGGCGCGTGATCCCAGGAACTTCCCCCGCCGGCCGTAAACGTCTTGGATTGCCGGCGATCGGATTGGCTGTGCTCGCAGTCGTGTCGGGCGGTTGCGAAAAACCCAAACCCGAGGCACCGCCTCCACCCGTCGTCAAATTCATCGAAGTCCAGCCGCGCAATGCGCCGGTCACTCAAACGTGGGTGGCAACGCTCACCGGCGATGTGAATGCGGAAATCCGCGCGCAGGTCACGGGCTACCTCCAGTCGCAGAACTACCCCAACGGCGCCTATGTGAAGGCGGGGGATCTTCTCTTCCAGATTGATCCCCGGCCGTTCGAGGCGGCGCTTGCGCAGGCGCAGGCAAACCTCGCGCAGGCGCAGGCGAAGCTCACCGCGGACGAGTTGACGGCGAAGCGTTCCACCGAGCTCTACGAGAAGCAGGTCATCAGTCGTCAGCAATATGACGACCAGCTTCAGACCTACGAGGCGAGCAAGGCCGCCTACGAGGCCGCGGAGGCTGCAGTTCAACAGGCGCAGCTCAACCTTGCGTTCACGAAGATCACGGCTCCCGTGGACGGACTGGCGAGCATTGCCACCGCGCAGGTCGGGGATCTTGTGGGCCCTTCCTCCGGCCCGCTGGCCACGGTCATCAAGGTGGATCCCATCAAGGTCCAGTTTATGGTGCCCGAGCAGAGCTACGTGAAATTCATCCAGCAGTTCTTTGACGATCCCGAGCAATCGCCGATCGGCACCAATCGAAGACTGGACATGCCGCTTTCCCTCGTGCTGGCCGACGGCACCCCGTATCCGGAGGAGGGGAAACTCACGAGCATCAACAACATCGTCGGCATCGACACGGGCTCGCTGTCGATGGAGGGCACCTTCCCGAACCCCGGCAAGCTGCTGCGGCCCGGGCAATTCGGACTCGTCACCGCCACGACCCATATCGACAAGGATGCGATGGTGATTCCGCAGCGCGCGGTCATCGATCTGCAGGGACTCATGATGCTCGCCGTGATTGGTGATGGGAACCGGATCGAGATGCGCAAAGTCACGCTTGGTCCCACACTTGGCAGTGACCAGATCGTGACGGAGGGGCTGAACGCCGGGGATCGCGTCGTCGTCGAGGGAATCCAGAAGATCAAGGGCGGGGACGTCGTCAATCCTCAGCCCTACGTGGAGACTCCGCAGGAGAAGGCTTCCGCCGAAATCGCGACGCCCGTCGCCTCGCCCACGCCGAAGGACTAAGCGTCGATGGCCCGCTTTTTCATCAACCGTCCGATCGTCGCGATGGTCATCTCGATCATCATGGTGATCGTCGGCATCGTCTGCGCGCTCCAGCTTCCGATCGCGCAGTTTCCGAACATCGTTCCCCCGCAGATTCAGATTCAGACCAACTACGTGGGCGCGGACGCGCTCACCGTCGAATCGTCGGTCGCCACGCCGATCGAGCAGCAGGTCAACGGCACCGAGGGCATGGAATACATGTATTCCATCAATGCCAACAACGGGTCGATGACGCTGAACGGCATCTTCGGCATCTCCACCGACCCGACGACGGACCAGATCCTCATGCAGATGCGGCAGGCGCAGGCCTCGGCGCAGCTCCCTTCCTCGGTCCGCAATTATGGCGTAACCGTCCAGCAGGCCGCCTCCTCGCCGCTGATCGTGTTTGCGCTGTTTTCTCCGACCGAGGAGTTCGACGCCGCATTCCTGGCGAACTACGCGAACATCAACATCAGCAACGAACTCGCGCGCGTGCCAGGCGTGGGACAGGTGAACGTCTACGGAGCCGGTCAATACGCCATGCGGTTCTGGGTGCGGCCCGACCAGCTCGCCAAGCTCAACGTCACCGTCAACGAAGTCGTCAATGCGGTGAACGCGCAGAACACCGTGAATCCCGCCGGCCAGATCGGCGGGCAGCCGGTGCCCCCGGGGCAGGAGTTCACGTATTCGGTGATCGCCAAGGGGCGTCTTGTCACCGAAGAGGAGTTTGGAAACATCATCATCCGCGAGGACGCGGATGGCGCAATCGTCCGGCTGAAGGATGTCGCGCGCATCGAGCTCGGCGAGCAGTTTTACAACGTCCAGGGCCGCTTCAACGGGAAGTCCTCCGCAGTCATCGTCATCAATCAGCAGATCGGCTCCAACGCGCTCGCCACCGTGAAGGCGCTGCGCGAGGAGATGGAGAAGCTTTCCAAGCGCTTTCCGAGCGGACTGGCCTACGACGTCTCGCTCGACACGACGCTGGCTGTCACCGCCGGCATGGAGGAGATCGTCGAGACGCTTTTCGAGGCGCTCTGCCTCGTCATCATCGTGGTCTTTGTGTTCCTCCAGGGCTGGAGGGCCACGCTCATCCCGTTGCTCGCGGTTCCGGTTTCGCTCATCGGCGTGTTCGCGCTGTTCCCGTTGTTCGGGTTTTCGATCAACACCCTGTCGATGTTCGGTCTCGTGCTCGCGATCGGCCTGGTTGTCGACGACGCGATTGTCGTGGTCGAAGCGGTGGAGCATCACATTGAGCAGGGGCTGTCACCCAAGGAGGCGGCGTTCAAGGCGATGGAGGAGGTGTCCTCGCCGGTCATCGCGATTGCGCTCATCCTGACCGCGGTCTTCGTGCCGACGGTGTTCATCCCGGGCATCACCGGGCAGCTTTACCAGCAGTTTGCCATCACGATTGCGATCTCGGTGATCCTCTCGGCGTTCAATGCGCTTACGCTCAGTCCCGCGCTCTCCGCGCTGCTCCTGCGTCCGAGGAAGAAATCCAACGGCCTGCTCGGAAAATTCTTCGCGTGGTTCAACCGGATGTTTGGGCGCGCGACGGATGGCTACGTGAGCATCTGCCACCATTTCATTCGCAAGTCCGCGATCTCCCTTCTGCTCCTCGCCGCGATTACCGCGGCGGGATTGTTCCTTGGCTCGCGTCTGCCGGGCAGCTTCGTGCCGGACGAGGACCAGGGTTACATCTACGCGATGGCGCAGCTTCCCCAGGCATCCTCGCTGCAGCGTTCCGCGGAGGTGGCGAAGCAGATGGAGGCGATCATCGAGAAGACGCCGGGAGTGAAGGACTGCACGACGGTGGTGGGTCTCAACCTCATCAGCTCGGTGCAGATGACCTACAGCACCTTTTTCTTCATCAGCCTCGACGACTGGTCGGAGCGCACGACGAAGGAGCTCCAGGTGCCGTCGATTCTGCAGGCACTGAACAGAAAGTTCGCCGCGTTGCCCGAGGCGATGGCGTTCGCGTTTCCACCGCCTGCGATTCCCGGCATCGGCACCGCAGGCGGTATCACTTTCATCCTTGAGGACCGTTCCGGTGGCACGGTCGAGTTCCTCGCGGAGAACACCCAGAAGTTCATCGAAGCGGCATCGAAGCGGCAGGAATTCAGCCGGATCACCACGCAGCTCATTCCTTCGGTCCCGCAGATCGGGGTGACGGTGAACATCGAGAAGGCGCTCAAGCAGGGCGTCCAGGTGAGTGACGTTTATCAGACCCTGCAGGCATTCCTTGGCGGTGTCATGATCAACTACTTCAACCGCTTTGGCCTTCAGTGGCAGGTGTATCTGGCCGCCGACGGCGAGTTCCGCACGGACATCCAGCAAATGGGACTCTTCTACGTGCGCAACAAGGACGGGCAGACCGTCCCGCTGTCGTCGGTCGTGGACATCAAGCCGCGCAACGGTCCCGAGTTCACGATGCGCTACAACATGTATCGCAGCGCGATGATCAACGCGACCACCTCGCCCGGGGTGAGCAGCGGCCAGGGAATGAAGGCGCTGGAGGAGGTCTTCGCGGAGACAATGCCCGACGAGATGGGCTACGACTACTACGGCATGTCCTATCAGGAACAGCAGGCCGCGGAGGGCGTGTCACCGGCGGTGATCTTCGGTCTGTCGCTGTTGTTTGTGTTCCTCATTCTCGCCGCGCAATACGAGAGCTGGTCGCTGCCGTTCAGCGTGCTGCTTGGCACTCCGGTCGCGGTATTCGGCGCCTATGTGGCCCTGACGCTGCGACGTTTCGAGCACACGTTTTATCAAAACGACGTCTACGCGCAGATTGGTCTGGTGATGCTCATCGGCCTCACCGCGAAGAACGCGATCCTCATCGTGGAATTCGCCAAGATGGAATACGAGAAGGGCAAGTCCGTGATCGACGCCGCGCTGACGGGCGCCCGCCTGCGTCTGCGGCCGATTTTGATGACCGCCTTCGCATTCATTCTCGGATGCGTGCCGCTGGCGATCGCGACCGGGTCCGGAGCCGTCTCGCGTCGAGTCCTCGGCACCGCGGTGATCGGCGGCATGCTTGCCGCGACATTCATTGCGATCTTCCTGATTCCCGTGACGTTCTACGTCGTCGAGAAATTCTCGGCGCGGAAGGAATCCGGGGAAGGTTGAGGCGGAAACGGATCGTGCGACGGATTACTTCACGAGCTTGATCCCGAGGCTCGTCAGGATCGCAAACGCGACAGCCCACGGGATGGCGCCAAATGCGATCGCAGCCACGACGGGCGTGCGCTTTGCGCCCAATGCGATCGCAAGCAAGGCGCCAGCCTGCGGCCCGACGGTGACGGGGGCGAGAACTCCAAGTGCGGAGAGGCCGTAGCGATTCCATGCGCGCATGACGAGATTCGGGTTTTCCGGATTGGAGCGGATGTTCAGCCGCTTCGTCAGCCACGCGCGAAGCGGTTCACCGGCGAAGGCCACGACGAGCGCGCCTGTGGAGTAACCCGCCCATGCAAAGGCCGCCGCCACCCAGGTCGGCAGGCCCATCGCAGCGGCCACCGGCACCGCACTGATGAAATAGACGAAGCCGAGTCCGAAGGCACTGGCGCAGGCACCGAGAAAATGCATGGCACGGATTTAGACGGAATTCGTGGAAATCACAGAATTACCGTGCGGCCGCTCATGAAATCATCCGTGCCGCCGGGGAGCCTTCAACGCGAGGATGTGGGCGCGCTTCTGCTCGTAGGGCAATGCGTGGAAGCGACGGATCTCCTCGATTCGCCGCGCTGCGCTGAGAGATTCCAGGAATCTGGTGTAGCGCTTTGCGAGCAGCGTGGTTTCCGCGTAGCGCGCCCGGAGCGTGCGGTCGGTGTAGGCGGCCGGGTTGCGGGATTCGAAGAGATGAAAGCGCAGCCACTTCCGGTCGAGGCGCGTGAGCGTTCCCGGCCTGCGGAAGAAGGCCATGAAAAGCATCAGCACGAGCCAGGTGTCCACGCTGGCCTGCAGTTCGAGATTGCGCACATAGTTCTCATCGCGGCTTGGCACGGAGCCCTCGCGGAACTGGATCGCGGCATGCAGCGCGTGGTTGATTTCCTCGATGAAAGCGATGAGTTCCCGGATGTTCTGATCGCTCAATCCCGCGCGTGGATCGTGGCGCTCGAGCTGCTGGATGAGCCACTGCGAATAGTAAATTCCGATCCGGAGCTGGCCGGAATCCGTCGCCCGGAGAAACGTTCGCGCATGTTCGGCGAGTTCCCGGGCCTGTGCCCCGGCAAGGGCGGCGAGCTGCCGGCTGCGCTGGCTGTCGATGAGACAGTCCTCGAGATTGATCCCGACGTTGGCGTAGGTGCGCTCGAAGAGGGCCTGGATTTCGCTGAACAACGTCTTCATTCGATCTGCGGAGTCGGCGGAGATTCCAGATGGAGCAGGCGGCTTGCGAGGTCGTTCAGGGCGATGCGTGCCTCACGGAAGCCGTCGGCGAGTTCCTCGAAGATGTCGTGGAGCTGGAGATGTCGGGCTTCTCGGGTGCCGGCGGCATGCCGGAAGCTGGACCGGCCAAGTTCCTCGTAGAAGGAGATCTCCGGAGCGCCGCGTTGCGCACGCTTGTCGATGTGTCCGGAAAACAGGCCGGTGAGGAAAAGGGCGTAGTTCGCCAGATACGTGCGAAGTTGGAATGCGGCGTGGGGTGGCGCGTTGCGGATCGCGATGAGGATGTCGGAAAGGTAGCGCAGGTCTGCGTTCTCCGTCGTTTCCGGTTGTGCGACCGGGCGGGTGGAGACAAATGCGTCGAGCATCGCGGCGATGTAATCGGCGGCGTCGCGACTCGAGACGGAGGTGTTTTTCAGCACGCGCCGGCAGAGCACGTAGAAATACAGCGGAGTGGAAATCTTCAGCGAGTCCGTCGAATCAAAGATCGCCGCGACGAGGGCGTCGTGTTCGAGAATCTGGTCGCGTGTCTCAGGATCGAGCAGGAGTTCCTGCAGTGAAACGGCGCTTTCGGTGGAGCGGGATAGGCACCGGACGATGAACTCGAAATCGTCCGCCGTGAGCCGGGCACGACAATTGGCGTGGATCATCGGAACTGCACGTAAAGCATCGCGCGTGCCGGGTGGAAGTCAAGGGGCGCGGGAATTCCTAGAAAGCTCCCCGCGATCCGGCTGCCTTGCGGGCGGTCTTTGCACGGGCTGTCATTGCCCGCCCCCGGCGGTCACAACCGAGGGGAGACTGACGGGCGTCGCAGGCTTCTCCGACGCAGCAGGGCCAGACCGGCGAGCGCCACGCCAGGCAGGACGCTCCATGCCGCAGGCTCGGGAACGGCGGTGTAGGTGAGCACGAGGTTGTTGCCGATCTGCGAGATCGCGAAACGGCCGTCGCCCGGCGGATCGTTGTAGAAGGCGCTGGTGTCGATGTGGAACTTCGTGGCGGAGAAATTCGTGATGCCGCCGCTGGCGGTCACGAGAATGTAAGTGTAGCTCTGGCCGGGGGTGAAGCCGGACGTCGCGCCGGAGGTGAGGTCCTCGGTGAGCGAGGCGACGTAAATCATGAATTTGTTTTCGGGAGTCGCGGTGATGTCGAGCGTGCCGGAGATGTTGAGCCAATCGTAGGTGATGCCCTTTGCGTCATCCGTGTCGGAGGCGTGGCTGAGTTCCCAGACGTAGATCGCGCCGCCTTCCCACGTCTGCGAGCCGGTCGTCAGCGTGCCGGGGCTGTTTCCGGGCGAGATGGTGCCTCCGGCGGCAAGGGTCACCGGGCCGACCGAGCCGGTTCCGGCCAGCGTGCCGCCGGCATTGACCGTTGTTGCGCCGACGATCGAACCCTCCACGCGGAGTGTGCCCGCGTCGACAAGGAGGGGGCCGTTGTAGGTGTTTTCGCCGGAGAGGGTGAGTGTGCCGGAGCCGGTCTTCGTGAAGGAGCCGGAGCCGGAGATGACGCCGGAGAAGGTGGTGGAGGTATTGTTGCCGCCGGTGGTGAGGGAACCGGAGCCCAGGGCGATGTTGCCCGAGCCGGCGATGGAGCCGACGGTTTCGTGGAAGCCGGCGAGATTGAAGGTGGCTCCGGAGCCTAGGGAGACGTTGGTGGAGTCGGAGAGGCGTTCGTTGCCGGCGATGGCGAGGGTGCCCTGATTGATCAAGGTGGAGCCTGTGTAGGTGTTTTCGCCGCCAAGGATGAGGGTGCTGAGTCCAATCTTGGTGAGGGAGCCGGAACCGGAGATGACGCCGTCGAACGTGAAGGAGGAGGGGGTATAGCTGATGAAGGAGCCGACGGTGAGGGAGCCGGAGCCCAGGGTGATGTTGCCCGAGCCGGTGATGGCGTCGACGGTTTGATTAAATCCGGCGAGATCGAAGGTGGCTCCGGAGGCGACGGTGACATCGGTCCAGGAATGGAGACGGTCATTGCCCCCCATGGCGACCGTGCCCGCGTGGATGATGAGGGGGCCGTTGTAGGTGTTGGCACCGGAGAGGGTGAGGGTGCCGGAACCGACCTTGGTGAGGGCGCCGTTGAATCCGGTGCCGGAGATGATGCCGGAGAAGGTGGTGGAGGTGTTGTTGCCGCCGACGGTCAGCACGCCACCGTAGATGTTGATGCCGCCGTCGCCGGCGATGGAGCCGACGGTTTCGTTGTAGGAAGAGATATCGAAGGTGGCCCCGGAGGCAATGAAGACGGCGGTCGAGTCGGGAAGACGTTCATGCCAGGTGGTGGTGAGCCTGCCCTGGTTGATAATGGTGGGGCCGGTGTAGGTGTTGACGCCGCCGAGGGAAAGGGTGCCGGAGCCGCTCTTGATAAGGGAGCCTGAACCTGAGATGACGCCGGAGAAGGTGGTGGAGGCGTTGCTGCCGCCGACGGAGAGCGAACCGGATCCCAGGGTGATGCTGCCTGAACCGGCGATGGAGCCGATGGTCTGGTCAAAGCCGGCGAGATCAAGGGTGGCCCCGGAGGCGATGGAGACCGCCGTCGCGGTGGGGAGACGGTCGTTCGCGGCGATGGCGAGGGTGCCCTGGTCGATCGTGGTGGAGCCGGTGTAGGTGTTTGCGGCGCCGAGGGTGAGGGTGCCGGAACCCAGCTTCACAAGATTGAGGGCATTCGCGCCGCCGTTCGGATTGCCGATGGAGGAGTTGTAGATGAAATTTCCGCCGGAGGCGTTCGAGGTATCGAGGCCGAGAGAGGCGCCGTCCATGAATCCCCCCGTATTGGTGCCAAGGGTCTTGAGGAGGTTGAGATCGGTGGCCGTGAACTCGCCCTCGCCCCCCGATGTGGAACGCGGCCGTCGTGCCGGGGTGGACGATGAGATTTGTGGCGGTCCAGTTCGCCGTGGTGCCGTTGTAGAGCGCGCTTCGTTTTGCAAACTGGAGCGTGCCCTGGCTGATGATGGTGGGGCCGGTGTAGGTGTTTGCGCCGCTGAGCGTGAGCGATCCAGCGCCGATCTTCACGAGCGAGCCATCCGTGAGCGCAGAGGTAATCGTCACCGCCCCGGTGCCCGTGTCGATTTCGGAGGAAGGCGCAAGTCTCAAGGAACCGCCCGAGAGCGTCCAGCCGCCGTTCTGAAACACGATTCCGCCTGTGTTGACCGGCCCAACGACATGGATGTTCCGGATCGAGCCTCCGTCGAAGACCGCGATGGAATAATCATACCCCCATTTGAACTGGGCTGTTCCATACGGGTAGGGACTTGTTCCCCAGGCGAAAATTTCCGCTCCCCAACTGTCATAGCCCTTCCAGTAGAAGGCCTGCTGCGCATGAGTGGACCCCACGATCCAGAGGAGGGGGATCAACATCCAAACCCTGTGCTGTCTCATCGATGCAAAAACTGAGACAGGTATTAAAGCAATTCCTTGAAGGGTGCAACACCCTCAAAGGGAGGAACTTGATAGAGAAAATCAACCGCGCTTCGAAAGCCGGAGGCGACAATTCGGGATCGTGTGTGCCACGCGGCAGTCAAGACGCGTGGATGCCGATCAATGCTTAGTCGAACAACTCGTCCTGCGCGCGACCCGGGGTTTCGAGCCCGAGCTTGCGGTAGGCGCGACCAAGCGCGACTCGTCCCTGCGGGGTGCGCTTCAGATAACCTTGCATGATCAGATAAGGCTCGTGGACCTCCTCGAGGGTGCCGGGTTCCTCGCCCGCGGCGACGGCCAGTGCATTCAAGCCGACCGGACCCCCATCAAATTTCATGATCAGGCATTCGATGATGCGCTTGTCCATTTCGTCGAAGCCGTCCTCGTCGACGTCGAGCATCGCGAGCGCGGCAGCCGCGACCCCGGCGGTGATGTTTCCCTGTGCGCGAACCTGGGCGTAGTCGCGCACCCAGCGGAGATAATTGTTCGCGATGCGGGGCGTGCCGCGTGAACGCCGGGCGATTTCCAGCGCACCTTCCGCGTCGATTTCCACGCCGATGAGTCCCGCGCTGCGTGTGACGATCGTCGCCAGCGCTGCAGCGTCGTAGTAGTCGAGGCGGCAATTCATGCCGAACCGGGAGCGCAACGGTGCGCTGATCATGCCGCTGCGGGTGGTTGCTCCGACGAGCGTGAATTTCGCGAGGTGCAACCGGACGCTGCGAGCGCTGGGGCCCTGGTCGATCATGATGTCGACCTTGAAGTCCTCCATTGCGGGGTAGAGGTATTCCTCGATCGCGGGCTGAAGGCGGTGGATCTCGTCGATGAAAAGCACATCACCGCGCTGGAGATTCGTGAGAAGCCCTGCGAGGTCGCCGGCCTTTTCGATCATGGGGCCGCTGGTCGTCTTGACCTCGGCGCCGACGGCGTTGCCAATGATGTAGGCGAGGGTGGTCTTGCCGAGGCCGGGCGGGCCGCTGAGGAGGATGTGCTGGAGCACATCGTTCCGCATCTTCGCGGCTTCGACCATGAGCTGGAGACGCTCGACGGTCTTCTCCTGACCCGCGAATTCCTCGAACATCGGAGGCCGCAGGGAAATGTCGAACGCCGTGTCGGGCGCGTCGGCATTGCGAAGAATCTCGTCGGGCTGCATCTCGCGGGAATTCAAACCACGAAGGAGTCGGAGGGCACGAAGAAAGACCGGGAATCGTGCGGAGCCATCGACCTAGGACTGCTGAAGCTCCTTCTGATTCAACGCCCGCTCGAATCCCGCAAGGCAGGCGTGGACGCCGGCTTCGTCGCGCAGCAGCGAAGTTCCGACAAGCGCGGCGTCGAACCGCGTGGCGGCGAGCGAAAGGTTGTCCGGAGAGATGCCGCTCTCGGCGACTCGCAGCGCGCCGGCGGGAAGGCGGTCCACGAGATCAAACGCATCGAAGCTGAGGGAAAAATCGCGGGAGGAACTGCCCGATGCCCCGACGAATCCCGAAGTGGATTTGAACTTCCGGCTGTTGATTCCAACGATGCGGGCGTCCGAAGGAAGCAGCGTGATTTCCTCCTCCGTGTGAATTTCGAAAAGGGCGTCCATGCCGAGTTCTCGGGCGAGGTCGTGGAATCCGGAGAGCCGCGACGCATCCAGCACGTTTGCCATGAGCAGGATGGCGTCGGCACCGAACGCACGGGCCTCCCGGACCTGATATTCCTCGAGAATGAAGTCCTTGCGGAGCACGGGCTTCGTCACCTGCGACCGCACCGCGGCGAGCCGCTCGATGCTCATGCCAAAGTGGTGCGCGTTCGTGAGCACGGAGATCGCCCGCACGAGAGGAGACTCCTCGTAGGCGGCGGGAGCGGCGGTGACATTTTCCTCCCGCATCGGACCGACGCTGGGGGAGCGTTCCTTGATCTCCGCAATCAAGCCAAACGACGCGGCAATCGCCGCATGGAAATCCCGCGGCGGCGGGGCGTCGGCAAGCATCGCGCGCACGTCGGCATGGGTGCGGCGGGCCTTTGTGGAGGCAAGCTCGTCGCGGACGTCGGAAAGGATTTGATCGAGAAACGTGCTCACGGAGAGGAAAATTCAACCACGGATCACGCAGATATCACGGAGATAATATCTGCACCGATCGCAGCGTGCGAGCGCGGTGGCGAAGCCTGCTCCAGGAATGAGGAGAGCGATCAGCGAGGCATACGATGCCTGCGACTTTCGCTGGGATTCGGGGAGGGATTTTGCAGCGGCCACCGGCACGCAAACGGCGCAGTCACCGCAGTTCCTGGGAGAACGTTCCGTGGATGGCGTCACGATCAGACAACGACTAGCGCAGCGCCGGGTCGATGAGAAGCCGCGGAGTGTGAAAAGGAAGTGAAGCTTTTGTGAAGTCGCTGGAGCCGGACTAGGACCCTACGTTTTCCTCCACCCAGTTCATGTAGGCAGCGGGGACGCTGCCAGGGGAGAACTCCAGAATCTCGGGAACTTCGTAGGGATGCAGCTCCAGCAGGCGTGCGATGGCTGCATGAGCTGCGGATTCCGTGGTTTTGAGAACGACGACGACCTCCTCGCTGTCTTCCATCTGGTCCTTCCAGATATAGATGGAGCGCGCGTTGCGGAAGAGCGTGCCACAGGCAATGAAGCGCTCCCGGACCAGTGTGCGGACGATCTCGGCGGCATGCTCCTCCTTCTGGAGCGTTGTGACGAGGATGCGAAGGCCGTTCATGAGAGAAGCGTCGCACGCGGGAGCGCGTTTCCTCCAGTCAGGCGGCGTGGAGCTTGATCGTGGCCGCCTGACGAACAATCCAGCCCCCCCCGACGACACGGTCGTCGACATAGAGGACTGCGGCCTGTCCCGGAGTGACCGCGCGCTGCGGGACGGTGAGCACCACCCGGTGGCGGCCGTTTTCAGCAGGGTGCACGGTGGCCGCTGCGCCGGGATGGGCGTAACGAATCTTGACCGTGACTTCGAGTGGAGCGGTGGGCTCGTTGATCAGCCAGTTTGCGTTGTCGATTTCGAATTCTTCGCGGACGAGTTCGCTCTCGGGTCCTACGATGACCCGGGAATGCTCGGGGTCGATGTCGATGACGTAGAGCGGATATGGCGAGCCGCCGGGCAGGCCCTTGCGCTGCCCGATCGTGAACATCTCGATGCCCTCGTGTTCTCCGAGGAAGTTTCCGGCGGTGTCGTAGATGCCGCCGCGATGAAATTCGCTTTCGCCGAGGTGCGATCGTAGGAAGGCCTTGTAGTCGTTTCCGGGGACGAAGCAGATCTCCTGGCTGTCGACCTTGTCGGCGACCTTGAGGCCGATCTCGCGGGCGATCTCGCGGATTTCCGGCTTCGTCATGCCTCCCAGCGGGGCAAGTGCGCGCTGAAGCTGGGGCTGACGAAGCGAGAAAAGGAAATACGACTGGTCCTTTCGCCCGTCGATGCCCTTTCGAAGCACGGCGTGGTCCTCATGGTGCTCGATGATCGCGTAGTGGCCGGTGGCAATGTAGTCGGCGCCGAGTGCACGGGCCTTCGTCCAGAGGTTGCCGAACTTCAGCTTCTCGTTGCACATCACGCACGGGTTCGGCGTGCGACCGGCGCGGTATTCGCTGGAAAAATAATCGATGACGAGCTTCTCGAATTCGTCGGCCTCATCCACGACGTAGTGCGGGATGCCGAGCTTGTGTGCGACACCGCGGGCGTCCGCAATGGCGGAGGGGCCGCAGCACTTGTCCTCGGCGCGCGAAATGCAGTCCTGCGGCCAGACCTTCATGGTCACGCCGATGACATCCCATCCGTCACGCTTGAGGAGGTGGGCGCAAACACTGGAGTCCACACCGCCGCTCATGCCGACGAGCACGCGCCTGCCGTTGCCGTTCATTCGAGCCGCGAAATATGGTCGCGGCAGGGCGGTTCGTCAAATGCGGAGGGAAGGAGGGGCGCGGAGCCCGCGGCGACAGG
>CALGTD010000099.1 GCA_937901895.1 uncultured Spartobacteria bacterium
TGAAGCGGGCAAGGTCCGCTCCAACCGTCCGCGCACGCTGCCCCCGCTCGACTTCATCACGCCTTGGTTCTGGACCGGTTCGGCGCAAGGTCGTTACGTCAGCGCGGGCTCGGACATCAACGGCAATCCCGTCGCGGTGGGCGATCCCCGAGTTTATCAGAATCTGAACAAGCTGGTGATCAATCCGCACATGGCGCAGAACGACAACTTCTACGCCCCGGAATTCGCGCACGGCTTGACCCGCCCCTCGATCAACGGCGGTCCGTATGGTGGCCGGTTCAACCCCTACTTCAATCCGTGGATTGGCAATTTCGGCAATGCGATCGGCGGCCCGATGGGGTATTTCGATACTCTTGGTAGCTCGACTCCCAGCCGCTATATGCTGCAGGAAATCCGCGGCAATTGGGGTATCAACAGCTCGGGTGAGCCTGACAATGGCGTGGGCGGTTTCCAATTCAACCGTCTCGTCAGCCTCAACAGCTATGGCACCTATGCCCAGCGCGCGGGCCTCCCGTTTGCCGAGTTCGGCGTCTACAAGGACAACTCGATCACGGACCCGACGATCTTCGATTACTACAACAACCTCCTCGACGGTCCGAACAAGAAGGAGTGGCAGGACTTCAATGTCATCAATCTGAGCCTCTCGCAGACCTTCTTGGACGACAAGATCGGCTTCGACCTGACGTATAATCGGGAAAGCTATCGCAACGGCCAGATCTCGTTCCTGTCCGGCGGCCAGCAGGGTATCTACATCGATATCAACACGACGGACACCGATGGCACCAACTACGGCGCCGAGCGGAATGGCGTGCGCATCCCCTTCGAGGACGGCACGCCCAATCAGAACCTCGGTCGCGCGTTTGTTGGCGACAATGGTTTCGGCGGCAACAACTCCTATCGGAGCGACCGTAGTTCGAAACGTGCCACGGGCTTTGTGACGCACGACTTCGACGAAGAAGGTTCCGGCAACTTCCTCACCAACTTCCTCGGCCGTCACACCCTGACCGCCTTGTGGGGACGTGACGAGCAGAAGACGGACAACCGGAGCTGGGCCCGTTATGCGGTCCTCGATCCACAATGGCGTGCTTTCATCAACAACACGGCCGTCTGGACTGAAGGTCAGAACTTCCTTCCCAGTGCCGTGATCTATCTCGGGCCCTCGTTGATGAACCGCAGCACGGCCGCCGGTGCCAACCTGCCGCGCCTTGAGAACGAGATCAGGCTCACCTCTGGCACGCTGAGGCTCTTCGACTCGCACTGGAACCGTTCGCTCAATCCGTCGGATCCGAACTATGTCAACCCTGGCGCCGAATGGCTCAATCCGACCCAACGGAACGATCCGGCTACGGCGCAGTGGTATATCGACAACAATGCCGACGACCCCTACACCTCCTTCCAATCGGAAAATCCCGCCAACTATGTCGGCTGGACCAACTTCCCGCTGAATATCACCGATTCCGAGGCAGCGCCCGGCAACCGTGACCTCTTGACGACCAACGCTCGCCTCCAGAAGAAGCGCACGACGTCCAAGGTGCTCGTCTGGCAGGGCCAGTTGCTCGACGGCGCGATCGTCGGCACCTTCGGCTATCGCAAGGACCGTGCCCAAGGCTGGAGCCGTTCGGTCAATGTCAACAGCGGCCGCAATGAAGACGGCGTAGCTCAGACCCGTCAGTATGGTCATATCAATCTCACCCCCGATGCCTACTATCTGCCGAAGACTGGCTCGGATCTCGAAGAGACCTCGAAGGCTTGGAGTATCGTCGCCCACTTCGACGAACTGCCCGGACTCAAGAACCTCCTCGAACGCTCCCCGGTTCGCATCAGCGCGTTCTTCAACAAGTCGAGCAACTTCCAACCGGAAGCCCTCCGCGTCGACGTGTATGGCGAGCAGATCGCGCTCCCCAAGGGCGAGACAAAGGACTACGGCCTCATCCTCGAGACCCGCGACGGCAAATATTCGCTGCGTATCAACAAGTATGAGACGGCCGCGACGAACGCCAACAGCTCGGGCCTCGGCGGCGCCGGCTTCCTCGGCAACTCGCAGGTCTGGGGTGGCAGCGCGGCCAACCAGTTCGAATATGACCTTGGCCGTGACAACCAGCCGAGCGGTCAGATCATCACCAACCAGGTGAACAACCGCCCCGCGGGCGCTCCGCAGCCTCCGGGCTGGTCGGCGCAGCATCGTCCGGGTAACGCCGAGTGGGATCCGACCAACAGCCTCTACAACTTCGGCACGGGTGGCCCGTATGCCACGCAGGAAGCCGCTTCCGCTTATGAGGCTCAAGTCGTCGCCGCTTGGCGCGCCTGGCAGGCGAAGGTTGACCCGCGCTTCTACGCCGCGTGGGGCATCAACCTCAACGATCCGTTCGACCAATCCAACCCCAAGGGGTTGACCGCGAACGTGCCGAACGGCTTCGCCCTGACCGAGGACAGCACCTCGAAGGGTTATGAAATCGAGCTCACCGCCGAGCCGATCCGTAACTGGCGCCTGCTGGTTAACGCGGCCAAGACGAGCGCGACCCGCCAGAACATCGGTGGCAAGAACCTCGCCGAGTTCATCGCTGGCTACGAAGATGCGCTCAACAACACCCCGGCCGGTGACATGCGTATCTGGTGGGGTGGCGCGGGCAACGAAACCGCGTCGTTCCAGTGGTATCAAAACGTCGGTGGTGAGTGGGCTCAGCGCAAGCTGCAGAACAACACCAACGTGCCCGAGCTGCGCGAATGGCGCGTCAACGGCATCACCACCTACGACTTCACCGAAGGCGCTCTCAAAGGTCTGAGCATCGGCGGTGGCGTCCGCTGGCAGAGCGAAGTGGTCATCGGATACCGTCCGGTCCCCGTGGCCGGCAAACCCCGTGAGTTGTCGTTCGACATCGCGAATCCCTACATGGGGCCCGCCGAGACGAACTTCGACTTCTGGATCGGTTACAGCCGCAAGGTCACAGACCGCATCAACTGGCGTATCCAGTTCAACGTCAGAAATGCGTTCCAGGACAACGAGCTGATCCCGATTACGGCGCAGCCTGATGGCACACCGGCGACCTATCGTATAGCCCCGCCGCGTGTCTTCACGCTGACGAATACGTTCACGTTCTAATCTCACCTGCTCTCGAAGCAGTCGCAGCGCCTCCCGCGTCCCCGGGAGGCGCTTTTCTTTTGAATCTGGCGCAACCGACCTCCCGCGACGACGAGCGAAACGGCGTCGAGCGAAAGTTCGCGTTTGCCCGTTGCCGATCGACGGCTTGGCATCGGGCGCTCATCCGAGCAGGGTGGTCTTCCAAATGAACGAACCGGCTCCGCATGCGTAGGGAATCTGTGCGCAGTCCATCGGCTTGCCTCGAAAAGCGTCCGAGCGACGCGTCGGAACTCTCCCGGTTCGTCGTCAATCTGGCGGCGGGGGCCGTCCTGTTGGTCTCCGTTTTTGTGATTTACGGGCCGTGTCTGAACGGCGCCTTGCTCTGGGATGATCCGGCGCATGTCACGCGCCTGGAGTTGCGGAGCTGGACCGGGCTTTGGCGCATCTGGTTCGAGCCTGGCGCTACGCAGCAATATTACCCGGTGCTGCATTCAGCGTTCTGGCTTCAGCATCGGCTTTGGGGCGACACGACCATGGGCTATCACGTCGTGAGCGTCCTTCTGCATGCACTCAACGCGTGCGGCGTGGCGGTCCTGTTACAGCGTTTGTCCAACGCGGCAACGGTGTCGGACCGGCAGGATGCGAACAGCGGCACACCGCGACGCGTCCTGGCCATCTCGTGGTTTGCCGGCTTCCTGTTCGCCGTGCATCCGGTTGCCGTCGAATCAGTGGCGTGGATCACCGAACAAAAGAACACGCTCTCGATGGCCTTCTACCTGGGTGCGGCGCTGGCCTACTTTCGTTTCGACGCGGCGCGCACGGCGTCGAGCTACATCGTGGCGACGCTCCTTTTTGTCCTGGCCGTCGGCAGTAAGACCACCACAGCGACCCTCCCCGCCGCGCTTTGGGTCGTGCTGTGGTGGATACGCGGGCGGCTGCAGTGGAAACGCGACGTTCTGCCACTGTTGCCGTGGATCGTGATCGCGATCCCCGCCGGGCTGGTGACCGCGTCGATCGAGAAAACGATGATCGGCGCCGAGCTCGTGGTGCCGGACTTATCGCTGATCGAGCGCACGCTGCTCGCCGCGCGCGTGCTGTGGTTTTATCTTGGCAAATTGCTCTGGCCGGCGGAGCTCACGTTCTTCTACCCGCTGTGGGATGTCGCGGCCGAGGCGCCGGGGTGGATTGGATACTTGCTCGCGGCGATCGGCGTAACCGCGGGCTTTTGGCTGGTGCGCCGCCGTTCCCGCGCGCCGCTGGCTCTGTGGTTGCTCTACGCGGGCACACTTTTCCCGGCACTCGGATTCTTCAAAGTCTTCCCCTTTCAGTTTTCCTACGTTGCGGACCATTTCCAGTATCTCGCGATGCCTGCGGCGCTGACAGGCATTGCCTTGGGTTTGGCGTGGAGCGCGGCGCGTTGGGGCGGAAAGTTTCGAACACTTCTGCCGATTGGGACGACTTTGCTGTTGCTCGGTCTCGCGATAAAATCTCACGCGGAAAGCCGACTGTATGTGAGCGACGAGGTATTGTTCCGGGCGAACATCACGGAGAATCCGGGCAGTTGGATGGGCTATCACATCCTCGCGCAGCGGATCGGAAAAACGCCCGAGCGTCGGGCCGAAGCGATCGCGCTCTTTCTTAAGGCCCTCGAGCTCAATCCCGGCAGCGCCGAAACGCGCGCAGCCTACGCGGGTCTGCTCGTTCGCGAGCCGGGACATAGTCACGAAGCCATCCCGCTTTTTGAAGAAGCGATTCGGATTCGGCCGACGTATGCGGAGGCGCACAACGCCCTCGCCAACGAACTCTTTGCGATTCCCGGACGAATGTCCGAGGCGATCGAACATTATCAGACCGCGATTAAACTCCGCCCCGACTTC
>CALGTD010000100.1 GCA_937901895.1 uncultured Spartobacteria bacterium
GCGAAGGGCGGCGGCCATATCATGCATCTCAAACACATGGGTGGCCAATCAATCCAAGCTGGCGGAGAATCCGTTATCCCGGATGAAGATGCCCGCACCATCGCCCGATGGGCCGGTGGTTTGGAAGACTTGCGCCGGCGGCGCTATATCACGGATGTCGGGCACAAAGGCGAAGTCTTTGAAATGACGCGCGAGGGTTATGAGGCCGCCGATCATCTCGATCTTTCCGGCAAAATGTGATCGTGCGTCTGATCATGCGGCGGTGGGCAAGTTGGAATCCATCGCCGGTTTCTTAGTCGCATTTACGATGGGATTTTCAGAGGCGACAGGGGAAACGGACGCAACCGGAATCGCGCGGTGTTTGGGAAGAATGCCGAAGAACTTTTCGGCCTCCTCTTTGCTCTTCAAGTCGAGGTAATGCTTGCGGATGATCGCTTCCGAATTGCCCGCTTGCAACGCAGCTTCGCCCATCGACCGGAATTTCGCCACGAACATCGAAATGAACGTGTGCCGGAGCACGTCATGTGTGAGCCCGAACTTGGCGAACACCGTGCGGCGGGTGTTTGTCGCATCGCGCGGGACAATCGGGAATTTTTCGAGCGGATATGCGCGGAGCCACACCGCGAGATTCGGCTGAATGGTGACGTTCCGAGGCATCTTCACCTTCGAGACCTCCGGTTCGATGCGGATAACGCCCGTGTCCAGCCGCACCGACTCCGGCTTGAGCTTGGTGATCTCGCCCCAGCGGACGCAGGGACGGACACCGCCAAACAGGCAGATCGCGAAATACGGCACCAGTTCACCGCCGTTGAACGTCTCCACGAACTCGATCAGCGCAGCCGCCTTTTCCGCTGTGATCGTCACCGCCGACCCGCGCCGATGGTTGATACGGAAATACTGCGTCTTCTCGACGGGGTTGGTCGCAATCCAACCTTTCTGCATGGCGAACTTGAAGAACGTCGAAAGGACGCCACGCCGATTGTTCTGCGTCTTGAGGGACGGCTTGCCGCGTTCGAGGTAGGGCGTGAGCACTTCCGGCGTGAAGTGCGAAACCAGCGCCTTCGGGAACTTCTTCTGGAACGTCGTCAGCTCGTATTTGATGACGAGCACCATCCGAGGCGAAATCAGCGTGCGTTCGTAGTCACGCTGACGCGCCTCGCGGTATTCCTTGATCGCGTCGGCCAGCGGCTTCTCTCGTTCCGGCGGACGGTAATTCGCGAGGCCGAACTCGACATAGAAGAGCAGCCCTTGGGGCGCGTCCTTGAGCCGAGCGAACGCCGCCTCGGCTTCGTGAAGCTGCTCATCCGTGAGCCGCGTCGCCGCGGCGCGCATCCCTGTGTCGGCTTGGAGCGCCTGGATTTCGAGGACTTTCTTTTCTGCCTCGGCTTCCTCGCGGGTATCGAAGTTTCTGCGAACGCGCTGGCCGTCGAGGCGGCCATAGACGCGGTAAACGATTTGGCCAGACGGATTGGCAAATTCCGTGACCGTGAACCGAGCGACTTTTTTCATGATGCAGATTTGGCCGCGTCAATGACCAAATCTGTTGTCGCTCCACTTAAGCAGCTTATCTTTAGCAACTTAAATGGCGGGATGGACGGGACTCGAACCCGTCTTTCCCCCATCGCTGATCTGTGCGATGGAGTTCATGTTTTCCGAGGAGAAATACACTCTACAAGCAGCAGAGTCTCAGGAAAGAAAATTCGGCAATGAACGGCACCAAAAGGCACCCCAATTGAGAGGACCTGAGAGGACTGAGTAGCTTTTCTTGGAAACGCTCTTGAGCCCGATTATTGCCGATTCATGGACGATTATCGTGCCGTCTTTAGCGAGGCCCTTTACAACGCAATCACCGAAACCGCTCGGATAACCTGGGAACGTCACAAAGACTTGGACAAGGACGCCATACCTGATCGAGCGACAATGCAGCGGCTGTTTGAAACGGCATTCTTCCTAAGCCTTCGGGAAGAAGAAGGGAGGCCGCTATCTGTCCGACTGACCTACATGGACAAGGATCGGCTGGTAAATCGAGAGAGGCGAGGCGGGATCGTGGCAGCTCTCAAATTCGAGCAGGAATTCCCATGCACCGTGTCAGAGCTTGTGAAGTTAGCGCCTTCGATTGATTCACGGACGGCCACCTTCGCAGTGGTGAACGATCAAAATGACCTGAAGATTGCGGGCATTTTCCAGTTCGGGCCAAACGCCGC
>CALGTD010000101.1 GCA_937901895.1 uncultured Spartobacteria bacterium
TGCGCCGGCGAGCATTCCACGGCCACGGCTCGCGCCGACGCAACTCGCCCACGGCGGGAAGTCGGAGCAGGTGCTTGATTGGCAACCGCGCCAGCCGGTCTGCTTCTTCACGGTTGTTCATGGCGGCCAGCACCCGGATGCGGGACCAGCGTGGTCCGTGGTTCTTCGGCCGAAGCAATCCCGTCTCGGGGGCATACTGCTTCCACCAAGCCCAGAAATTATCCTCGAGTCCGTCGATCACCTCGCGGGCTTCGGTCTTTGCCACGGCGGCGGGAATGACGACTTCCTTCGTTTGCGGGTGAACGAACTCCGCCGAAAAGTCCGCCATCTCGTCGTCCGCCCGCACGCCAGCGATCAGCTGAACGACTTCGTGGGCGACCAACTCCGGGTCATAGCGTTCGGTGGCACGAAGGTAGCGCGTGACGCGGTCCAAACTCAGAAACTCGATCTCCTTCTTCACTTCGCGGGGCAGCATCCGCTTCTTGATGCCGGCGGCCGGATTTGCGGTCACGAGTTGCCGGTCCACAAGCCAGTTGAAGAACACGCAAACGGCGGTCTTGTGGTTTCGCTTTGTTCGAGGCTCGGCGTCCGGGATGTTTCGAACGTAGTCCAGGATTTCCTGCCGGGTAACCGTCTCGGGATATCGCTTGCTGAATCCCGCTGCGATGAATTGGCCTACGCGCGACTTGAGATCGCTGTAGTGCCGGCCCATGCCCAATCGCTCCTCGACGTCTTTGAGAAACTTTGGGACCAGTTCTTCGAGCTTCTCCTTGGGCTTCTCAGGATGATGCAACCGCCAGAATTTCGCGACATCCACCAGCCGCACGTCACCCAGGATCTTTTTTGCGGACTCGTAGTCCGCCGCAGCCTGGCGGTCGAACAGGAAGCTCCCAGAACCCGTCGTGCTGTGCTGCTCAAGAATGCGGGGCTTGTCGGCTTCCGCTAGGGCTTTCGTTTCGTAGTAGGGCCGGTGCCGCTGCAGAATCGGTCGACCTTCCGTATCGAGGACAGACGTCCCGTCGGCATTGAGCTTCGGGGCGGTATAGCGAAGGAACCAGCACGCGGGCTGGCGGCGGCGCTTCTTGTGCCGATCGAGAAATGGACCGGTGATCTCCACGCCATACTATGACCCAACTTCGCGGGAAAAGTTAGTGGCTTTTCAGTGGCTCGAAAAACCTCAAATCGTGCCGAATCGTGCAGAACGCAGCTTAACGCTGCTTTCATAGAACCCATTAGTTGATAAAGCAAAAACCCACTTTCGGAGGAAAGTGGGTTTTCACAAAATGGCGGGATGGACGGGACTCGAACCGCCCCGATCCAAACAACAGAAAAGGCTATCTCTACGACCTTTAGTTGTTGATGAGTTATTTAGGAACGGAGGAAAGATGCAGCAACACGTGACGAAAAGCGAGTCGAAACAGAGTCGTATCCAAATTTCGTCCACAGAATTTTCGTCCGAAATCGCTCTAAAATGGACATGCGTTGCACCTGTCCATTTTCGTTTTTCAACGACTTAGTAGCGATGGACTGGCAGCACGCCTATCCATTGATCGGCTCAATTTTTCCAAAAAAATTTGGCCAAGATTTGGACAAGTGAAGTTAGTGCTGCAACATCGGCCCCGCCTCGCTACCCCTCCACATGCAACGAATTTTTGCCGGCTTATCAGATGTAACCCTTCCCGAATCGCGCAGTCCCCTCGGTGAGGACGCCGAACTGGAACGGATTTATGGTTATCTCATTTCTCCCAAGTTGCTAGCTTACGCACCAGCTCCCCCGGGCCAGCACAATCCAGCTCCATGGAGTGCTGTCGATGGTGGCGACGGCATCGAGTTTCATGTTCAATTGATGGTCCAGAACGCCGAATCTGACGAGGCTGCACGCGACTCGGTATGGTGCATCGCCGCACTGTTCAGGCTCGCAAAATATCCGTTTCTGTTAGCGCCAGTAATTGCAGATCAACCATTGGTAGCCCCATCCACATCGAGTGCGAACGGCACCCCCGTTATCCGCACGTTTGAAACACAACGCCGCATTTTCACGTCACCAACCGGCAAGGTTGTTTGCATGTCGCGGGAAGACATTGACTGGGTCGGTCGGCACTGGAGGCGCTGCCAAGCCCTTTTCAAGGGCCATCCCAAGTTCGCCGCAGTATTCCGCGCGTTCGACATGGCCACCGTAAGCGGACGCTCGGTTCCATCACTGCTTCCCATTTGGACTGGGCTTGAAACGCTTTTCTCGTTCAGCCGGGGTGAAGTGCGTTTCCGTTCGGCCGCATTCATTTCAACCTATCTGGAACCTCCCGGACCGACCCGGCTTGAACTATATCGGCGCATTCTGAAGCTCTACAACGAGCGATCGGCGGCAGCTCATGGACCTGAAAAAGTCGACCTCGGATCACTAACTGAATCCTACGTGCTGCTGCGAAACGCGCTGGTAAAGATCGTTGATTCCGGGAATCTGCCCACGCAGGACGCCCTTGAGAAGGACCTGTTTGAGCCCTCGGCCTCGTAAGCGAAGGCGGCGGGCGCGCCGATGCACCCACCGCTAGGACTCAGTTCAGACGCAAGCCGTCAGGCATGCATTCCCAGCTTCCGCGCCTCGGCCTTGGCCACGTTGATCCGGGCACGTTCGCGGTATTCCTCCGGGACGTTCCGGGTGCGGGCCAGGATCCGCTCGTGGATTTTGGAATGCTGTTGCTGGCTTGCTCGCGACAGCGAAAACGGGATCAATGCCGCAGTCCACGATGACGATCCGGCTTCCAACCGATCCTCGCTCCGATGCTTACGAGGATTTCGCGACCGCGTATGCGTTTGCGGCGGGTTACTTCGTCGAGACGCGACTAAAACTGCGTGATACGACTGTCGAGGTTCTTGAACTCGATGTCGTCGCAACTTCTGCCCTCACCAAGGACGCAAAGCGTGTGCTGGTTGAGGCGAAGTCTGGCGGCTGGGGTTTCCCCGACGTGTTCAAGGTCTCCGGCTGGATCAACTTTCTTGGGATTCCAGCAGGTGTCGTCATTTATCGCGAAGAGATTGAGCAGCGCCGCAAGGAATCGCTCGATGCGGTCTCGAAGAAAACCAACGTGTCGTGCCATCGGTTCGATCTCGTCGGCAAGGTTGTTGAGTCACCGTTCAACGATGGTCGGAAAATCGACGCTGATTTCGGCGGCCATATTCTAACGAAGGCGTGGTATTCGCAAATCTCGCAGCGCCTCGTATTCGCGAACTTCACGTCGTATTGCAAGAGTAGCCCTGGCGCCGCCTTCGAGTCGCTCATCGCAAACACGATCGATTATCAGCGCGCGGCTGAGCGCAGTTTTTTTGAGAGTGATCCCGCTGCGCGCGTTGCCGCTCTTTATCGCGCGTATCAACGCAACCCCAATCTGTCGGGTGCGTTCGTGGATGCAATGTCGACCGCGAAAGCCGTTCCGATGCAGAACATTTGGAACGAAGCGAACGACACTAAGGACCATTTGTGGCTCCAATATGTGATGTTCCTCGAACACCGCGCCCGTATCGGAATCATCAAGGCGGCGGCGGACCTCATCGCCACCGGTGCCAAAGAGAAGGC
>CALGTD010000102.1 GCA_937901895.1 uncultured Spartobacteria bacterium
ATGCAGCACCTAGCATGCCATTTCCACTCAGCTATATTTTGAGATAGCTTCTAGTGTGGTGCGTGAGTCGAAACGGCGCTGGCAGGAAGGGGTTGCCCAGCAGGTTTTTGGAGGTTAGTCTGTGCCAATATGGCGCAACCGGTCGTCCTCATCGTCGATGACGAAAAAAATACGCGGGAGGGGTTGCGCGATGTGCTGGAGGACGACTTCGAGGTGTTCGTGGCGGCGGATTCCGAAGGCGCGATCGCCGTGCTGGATGCAGAACCCGCGGACGTGATGGTGACCGATCTCCGGCTCGGGGCGGATGACGGCATGGAATTGATTGAACGCGTGCTGAAGCGTCCGAAGCCGCCGGTGTGCATCATGATGACCGCATACGGTTCCGTGGACACGGCGGTGGAGGCGATGAAGCGCGGCGCCTACGACTTCGTCACGAAGCCGGTAAACATCGACCGGCTGGAGATGCTGATCCGGCGGGCGCTGCGTGAGCGCGACATGCAGAAGGAGAATCTTGAGCTGCGGGAGCGTGTCGAGCGCCAGAAATCACCGGCCGCGATGATCGGGCGTTCCCCTGCGATGGTGCGCGTGCTGGAAACGATCCGTCAGGTCGCGCCGTCGCGGGCGACGGTGCTCATCCAGGGAGAGAGTGGAACGGGCAAGGAACTCGCGGCGCATGCCATTCATGAACTGAGCCCGCGCGCGGGAAAGAAATTCATTGCCGTGCATTGCATGGCGCTGTCCCCGCAGCTGCTCGAGAGCGAGCTGTTCGGTCACGAAAAAGGGGCCTTCACCGGAGCGGCGGAGCGGCGGATTGGACGTTTTGAGCAGGCTAACGGCGGGACGCTCTTCCTCGACGAAATCGGCGAGATCGACCCGGCGGTGCAGGTGAAGATCCTTCGCGTGCTCGGAGAGCGGACGTTTGAGCGGGTCGGCGGCAACCAGACGATCCGGGCGGATGTGCGCCTCGTTGCGGCGACGAATCGCGATCTCGCGAAGCTCGTGGCCGAGGGGAAGTTCCGGGAGGATCTCTATTTTCGGTTGAACGTGGTGCAGCTCACGATGCCGCCGCTGCGCGAGCGCAAGGAGGATATTCCGCTGCTCGTGCAGGCGTTTCTCAAGGACGCCGCGCGGGAGAATGAAAAGCCGTTCCGCGAACTCACGCCCGAGGCGATGGCCTGCATCCTCGAATATGACTGGCCCGGCAATGTCCGCGAGCTGCGGACGGCGATCGAACACGGCGTCGTCATGTGCAGCGCGTCGAAGATTGGAACCCGCGATCTGCCGGCCGCGGTGCGGCAGGATGCGCAGTCCGCAATCACGAATTCCGGGACGGAAGCCGCCGCGGCGCCGGATGCTTTGGATTTGCGCCACGCCGAGCGAGCCTATATTTTCCGCGCGCTGGAAGAGAGTGGAGGCAATCGCACGAAGGCCGCCAAACGGCTGGGAATCAGCCGCCGCACTCTGCATCGCCGGCTCAAGGAATTGAATATCATCAAGCGCTGACGTATCCCCATGCTCGACTCCTCCGGCAAAGGCTTTCAGACCTTCGTTCACTCGATTGAACAGGGAAAATTCGCCCCCATTCTCAAAGGGGGCGCCGGCGGCATAGCGCTTCTCGCGATCACGCTTCTCTATTTGTTCATCCAGTTCTCCGGCCTGGATACGGCGACGGCGATGGATCAGGCGCAGATCTCGCGCAACCTCATGATGGGTGAGGGATTCTCCACGAAATACATCCGGCCGCTTGCCCTCTGGCAGCTGAACCGGGCGGAGAAGGAAATCCCAGCCGAGAAGTTTCCGGATATCTCGCAACCGCCGCTCTTCCCGGCGCTGAATGTCATTCCTCTCTCGATTGTGAAGGGAAACCTGCAGATGGAGCGGGATGTCTACATTTATCCGGGGGACCGGGCGATTGCGATAACATCCGTGCTCCTGTTCTTCGCCGCGGCGCTGGTCGGCTATTTTGTGGCGCGGCGTCTTTTCGACGCCCAGCTTGCGCTGCTTGCGACGATTGTGGTGCTTGCTACAGACATTCTCTGGAAGTTCTCGCTTTCGGGGCTCTCCCACTCCCTGCTTTTGCTGCTTCTGATGTCCACGGCCTGGCTCATCGTGAAGGCGATGGACGGGCAGGAGGAGACGGGAATGGCGACATCGAAACGCTGGATTCTCGCAGCCTTGATTGGCGCGATGTTCGGCCTGATGACGCTGACGAACTGGGTCGCGTGCTGGCTCTTCTTCGGGTATCTGTTCTTTGCGTTCTTCTACTTCAAGCCGCGCATTCTTCCGCTCGCGAGCATCGTTGTATTCGCGCTGGTGCTTACGCCGTGGATCGTGCGCAATGTCGCGGTGTGCGGCCATCCGTTCGGACTCGCCATCTATCCGATGGGCCGGGAGGCGCTCATGCGCTCGATGGAGCCGGATTTCGCGGAACTCTTCTACGGCTTCAAGATGCACGTCCGCGTGGGCATCATTGATCAGATTGGCAACCTGCTGTCCTATCTCGGACTGAACCTTGCCGCGGGGGCCTTCTTCCTCGCGCTCTTCCACCCGTTCAAGCGTCCGACGACGGCGCACTTCCGCTGGTGCGTGCTGGCGATGTGGGTGCTCGCGGTGCTCGGCATGGCGGTGTATGGGCCCATCCGGCAGCCGATCGCGGAGGTTCAGCTCCACTCGATCTTTATCCCGCTGTTTGTGTTCTTCGGGCTGGCGTTCCTTCTCGTGCTCTGGAACCGGCTCGGATTCCAGCACTCGCTCATGCGGCTGGTGTTCAACGTGCTCATCGTGTTCATTTGCGGCATTCCGATGCTGCTTGCGCTGTTTGCCGGACAGACACGCATGGTCAACTGGCCGCCCTACGTTCCGCCCTACATCGCCGTCCTCGAGAAGCTCTACAAACCCGACGAGGCAATCTGCTCCGACATGCCGTGGGCGGTCGCATGGTATGCGAATCGCAAAAGCCTGTTGCTTCCCGAGTCGCCGAAGACGATGATCGAGATCAGCGACTACGAGGTGCTGGGGCAGCCGATCCGCGGACTGTTCCTCACCCCGGTCACTGGAAATCTTCCGCTCATGTCCGATATCATCCTCGGGGATTACAAGCCATGGGCCGGGCCGATCCTCCGCCAGCCCCAGATGGTGAAGGGCTTTCCGTTCCGTGCGGTGACCGGGACGATGGAAGGGCAGGTCGTTCTCTACGCCGACCATGACCGATGGTCGAAACCCCGTGAAGAGGCGACGACGCCGTGAGCGATCCTGCTCAGAACGGTCCCTCGCTCGAGGAGGCCATGAAGAAGCTCGACGCGATCGTGCGTGAGATGGAATCGGGTGATCTCCCTCTCGAAAAACTGATCTCCCGCTACGAGGAGGGGGTCGCCCTTTCGAAGCTTTGCCAGGAACGGCTCGATCGCGCCGAGGAGCGCATCCGGATCATCGCAAAGGACAGCGCGGGGAACCCCGTCGTGGAGGATTTCGAAGGTCCGGAGGAGTAGGCATATGGGAACCAGGATTCTGGAAACGATTGACGGCCCCGCCGCCGTGAAGGGGCTGCCTGAGGAAAGTCTTCCGCAGCTCGCGCAGGAGGTGCGCGACGAACTCGTGCGTGTTCTCGCCCAGACGGGCGGACATCTCGGACCGAATCTCGGGGTGGTCGAACTCACGATCGCACTGCACCGGGTCTTCAACACGCCGAAGGATCGCTTCGTTTTCGACGTGAGCCATCAGGGTTACGTCCACAAGCTTCTTACCGGCCGTCGCGACCGCTTCGACACGATTCGCCAGTATGGCGGCTTGAATGGGTTTCTTCTCCGCACCGAGAGCGAGCATGACTGCTATGGTGCGGGCCATGCGGGCACAGCACTGTCCGCCGCGCTCGGGATGGCGGTCGGCCGCGATCTCCGCGGCGGGGACGAGCACATCGTGTGCGTGGCGGACGCAGCGTTCACATGCGGCGTGAGTTTCGAGGCGCTCAACAACGTGGCGAATTCCACGCGCCGCCTCATCGTGGTCCTCAACGACAACGAGTGGTCGATCGCGAAGAACGTCGGCGCGATTGCGGAATACCTCAACCGCATCGTGGCCAACCCCGCCTATCATCATCTCCACGACAAGGCCGCGAAGTTCGTCGAATGGCTCGGTGGCAAGACCGCCCGCAGCCTCGCGCACAAGGTCGAGGCGAGCGTGAAGAACCTGATCGCTCCGTCGGTCATTTTCGAGGATCTCGGCCTCCGCTACTACGGTCCGATCGACGGGCACGACGTCGGTCTGCTCATCCGGACGTTCGAGTTTCTCAAGACCCAGAACGAGCCGGTCATTCTTCACATCCTCACAAAGAAGGGGAAGGGATACGCTCCCGCGCTCGCGAAGCCGGACAAGTTTCACGGGCTTGGGAAGTTCGAGCCCGACACCGGCGAGACGGTTGCGGCGCCGACGCCGACGTATTCCGAGCTCCTGGGTCGCGCGCTTTCCGATTTTGCCGAACGCGACAACCGCATCTGTGCGATCACGGCGGCGATGCCGAGCGGCACGGGTCTGTATGCATTTGCGCAGCGGCATCCGAAGCGGTTCTTCGACGTGGGCATTGCCGAGGAGCATGCCGCCTTGTTTGCATGCGGACTCGCGACGCAGGGAATGAAGCCGTTCCTCGCGATCTACTCCACGTTCATGCAGCGCGCCTACGACATGATCGTGCATGACATTGCGCTGCAGAATCTCGATGTCGCGTTGTGCATGGATCGCGCCGGGCTGTCCGGAGACGACGGTCCGACTCACCACGGTCTTTTCGACATTGGCTATCTGCGCCCGGTGCCTGGAATCGTCCACATGCAGCCAAAGGACGAGGACGAGTTCGTCGACATGCTCTGGACAATGGCTCACTACAACGGACCAATCGCGATCCGCTATCCGCGAGGTTCCGGAACCGGGGTGAAGCCGAAGGCCCAGCCGAAGCTGCTCGAGATCGGCAAGGCCGAGGTCGTGAAGCACGGCAAGCAGGTCGCGATCTTCGGGCTCGGCAACATGTGCGAAGTCGCGATGGAGGCCGCCGGTTTGCTCGCCGGGCATGGCGTCGATGCGGCGGTCATCAATCCCCGCTGGATCAAGCCGCTCGACACGGCGACGATCGAGTTCTTTGCGCGCGGGTGCGATGTCGTCTGCACGATCGAGGATCACGTGCTGCACAACGGCTTTGGCTGTTCGGTCATGGAACATCTCGCCGAGCAGCGAATCTCGACTCCTGTTGTGCGCATCGGATGGCCCGACCAGTTCATCGAGCATGGGAGCGTGCCGATTCTTCGCGAGAAGCATGGACTGACCGCGAAGGCCACGGTGGAAAAGATTCTCGCCGCGATGCCTGCGCGCCGGAAGGCGGGCGTGGCCCCGAGCGCGGCCTAGGCGTTTGTCGAATCAGGCGGCGGCGGGCGCCGCCGGGATTTGGTTCTTCGGCCGAAGGTAGCAGAACCAGAGAATCGCGGCCGCGACCGGGTGCGCACAGCCGCCAATGAGGAACAGTGGCGTGTAGCTGAACGTGTCGACGAGGTATCCGGCAAACTGCGTGAATGCGACGGCCGCCGCTCCCGAGACGGCGCTGAGCAATCCGACCGCCGTTGCGACCGCTCCGGGCGGAGCGAGTTCGCTGACCATGACGTTTGAAAGCGGCACCCAGGAATTTGCCATGAGGTAGAGCAGCACGAGCATCGCAAGGACGATGAAACCGTTGGATGTCGCGAACGGGGTGAGAAACGCGAGCGGAGCGAGACACGCGAGGCCGATCAGCGTCCATGCGCGGGCGCGAACGATGCCCAGTTTTCTGCCGAGCCGGTCCGAATACATGCCGACGAGAATGTTTGCGAGCGCGATCAACAGGAAGGGAGGGCCCGTGTATTTGCCCACGTCTTCGAGAGACCATCCCGCCTGTTCCTGCAGAAAGCCGTCCCGCCAGTAGATGATGAAAAAGTAGAATGGGTCGGAAATTACACGTGCGGCGACGAGCCCCCAGAGCGGCTTCCATTTCAGCACGCGCAGAAACGTGCCCTTCTCCTTCGGATGCGACGGCGTGGGCTCGGGTGCTTTCTCGAACGGGCGGTTGCGGTCGGAAAGCCACCAGATTACGGCGACGACCCCGCTCAGGATCGCCGGAAATATGAATGCCGAACGCCAGCCCCATGTCACCGCGGTCCACGCGATCAGCATTGGTGCGATCGTGGGCCCGATGATGCAGAGGCTTTGATAGGTCGTCATCGCGAAGGCTCGACGGGACGCTGGAAACCATAACGCGAGCATGACCATCGTTGCGGGGGAGATGCCCGATTCGCCGATGCCGAGCAGCGCGCGCGCGCCCATGAAGGACGCCTTGGATTGGACGAAGGCGGACCACCCCGTGGAAGCCGCCATGATGAGAAGAAACGCCGTGCCGGCAAAACGGCTGCCCAGCCGGTCCACGATCTGCCCCGAGACAAGGTAGCAGAGGACGTAGGGAATCATGTAGGCGTTCAGCAGCAGCGCAAAGTCTCCGCTGCTGAGCCCGAGATCCTCCGAGATCATCGGTTTCAGGATCGAGAGCGTCTGCCGGTCGAGGTAGAATACCAGTCCCGCGGCCGCGAGCACGAGGAGGATGCCCCACGACCGAAGGGGGATCCTTTCCGGCGGCGGAGCGGGTGGGGCGGGATGCATCAGTTCCCCAACGGCTCGCAAAGCTCGATGAGATCGTCCACATGCGCTGTTGCCAGCGCGACCACCGTATCCGCGGCGCCGTAGTAGAGTTTCACCTCGCCATTGTCCTCCGCGATCATGCCGCAGGGAAAGATCACATTTCCGCGGAATCCTTCGATCTCATAGGTTTCAGTCGGCGAAAGGATCGGCTTGCGGGAGAGGCCAAGGACCTTCGAGGGATCCTCGAGATCAAGCAGGACGAGGCCGGCGTGGTATTGCTTGTGCCAAGGCTTCGTTTCCCAGCCATGCAGGCGACGATTGGGATCGGTGTAAACTGCGTGGATCGTGGTCAGCCAGCCGGCGCGCGTGCGGATCGGCGGGGCTGCGGGTCCGATCTTCGAGTTTGCATACGGCACTTCGTCCGGTCCAAGAACGGGGCGGTTTCGTCCCCAGAAAATCATGTCCGGAGACTCGGCAAGCCAGATGGGAAAATCCTCCGGCGCAGGCCGCATGTAAACGGGAAAGGGGCGCTCGAGCCGCACGTAGCGGCCGCCGATTTTTTCGGGAAAGAGCACCATGTTGCGGCTGTCCGGCGAGGAAATGCTCAGCCACTGGAAGGTTTGGAGATCCTCCGTTTTTGCGACGCCACCGCAGATGCCATGCGCCGTGTCGATCGCGAAGCACATGAACAACTCGCCGTCGATCTCGGTGAGGCGCGGGTCGTAGATGCGGCCGACGAATTCGTCGGGGTAGCGGTGGCCGAGCAGTTCGCGGAATGCCACGCGGATCTCGGCCTGCTCGAAAAGTGGCGTCGGCTGAACCGTCCAGTCCACGCCGTCGTCGCTGGTGGCGAGGCCGATGTTGGTGCCGTCGAAGACCGGATCGCCCCAACGTCCGTGGTCGTTGCGAAACACCATCACGTATTTGCCCTGCCAGCGAACGACACCGGCGTTGAAGACGAGCGTCGAAGGATAGGGGACCTGTCCGGCGGCGAGCACCGGATTGGAGGGGTGACGGGTGATTCCGGCCGAGAGGCGGGGAGCGAGGGTGGATGACATGGAGCGGAAAGGTCGCGCGTTCCAGCCCGACATTGGTCGTCAGGCTGGAACGCGCCCGGAGGGGAGGGGTGCGTTGACAGGAATGAACACCCGGGATTGACTTCAGATCAACCGCCTCGCCACTCTTATCGAAGAGTGAATCGGAAGCGCCCCCCCACCCAGAAGGATGTTGCCGAGGCCGCTGGCGTGCATCAGACGACCGTCTCGCTCGCTCTGCGCAATCATCCGAGCGTGCCCGCAACGACACGCCGGCGGATCCTCGCCACGGCTCGCCGTCTCGGCTATCGCAAGCATCCGCTGGTTTCCGCGTTGATGCGCATGCGCATGCGCGCCGGAGGCGGTGGGGAAATTCACACCGCCCTCGCTTTTCTCACGGACTTCCCGACGGAGAACGGCTGGCGCGAATCGCCGACGGCCTGGGAGATGTATTGCAGCGCGCAGCGGCGCGCCCGGGAACTCGGCTATCGCCTCGATCCATTCTGGCTGCGGGACTCGAAGATCAAGCCCCGCCGGCTCGCGCAAATTCTGCATGCGCGCAATGTCCACGGAGTTCTCCTCGCGCCGACACCGCAGCCTGTTGGATCCCTCGACTTCGATTTCGGACGCTTTGCCTCCGTCGGCCTCGGCGCGAGCACCGAGGCTCCGTGCATTCTCAGTGTCGTGCATGATCATTTCAGCGGCATGCAGGAGACGCTGGCACGATGCCGGGCGGCAGGTCGTCGGAGGCCGGCGCTGTATCTCGGTGAACCGGTGAATGATCACGTGCGGGAAAAATGGATGGCCGCGTGGATGCTTCCCACCGCGACGCTTCCGGCGAGGGATCGCATCCCCCCGCTTGCACCGCTTCGATGGGACGGTGCGAAGATGGACACGTGGCTGCGGAGGCACCGACCGGATGCATTGATCGGAACCTTCGGCGAGTCACCGCTTCCCTTTCTCGCGGACGCCGGATGGCGGGTGCCCCGCGAGCTGGTCGTGGCGAGCCTGAACCTGCACGAGCCCTCCGGGCCGCTCGCCGGAATCGACCAGGCTTCCGCGGTCATCGGCGCGCGCGCGGTCGAGCTTCTGATTGGCCAGATCGAGCGCAACGAAGAGGGCCTTTTGCCAGAGCGCCAGCTTCTCCACATCGCCGGACACTGGCATTCCGCGGCGTCCTTTCGCTGACGCCTTTTCAATGCATTTGCTTGAGCGGCAGTAATTTCCGAAGCAAAGCCATTGCGAACGGAAACGCGGGAACGGTAGAATTCGCACGCGGCAACACCAGGCACAACGATGCGAGCCAGCCTTGCGGACCGTTTCTGCGAACGGAACCGGATTCCCCCGTCCCGTTTTGTTCCCACCATGCTCCGGAAGTGTCTGTATCCGCACACCCTTCCGCTGCTCGTGTTGCGGCCCCGGATGTTTGAACGCGATCGTGAGTTCCTCGACGCGGTGGGGCGTTGCAGCGAGCTCGAGGAGCTGGAATCCACCGTGCGCGCGATGCCGTGGTATTACAGCGAGCGGTGGGCGTTCCGTCAGCGGTTCCGGCTGCGCGTCTCCGGGAGAAAGGTGATGGCCATCGCGAAGGAGCTTCTTCCAGCCGCCGGCCACGCACCCCCCTGATTTTCTCTCTGTGCGAGGACGCGCGGTTTGCTTATCCTCCGCGGTCCTATGTCCAAAGACGCCAACGCCCAGCGCATGGAGAAGATTGTCAGCCTTTGCAAGCGCCGGGGCTTCATTTTCCAATCCAGCGAGATCTACGGCGGACTGAACGGCTTCTGGGACTACGGCCCGATGGGTGCGGAGCTGAAGCGCAACCTCAAGGATTTCTGGTGGCGTCGCAACGTGCGCGAACGTGAGGACATGGTCGGTATGGACGGCTCGATCATCATGAACCGCGCGGTCTGGAAGGCGAGCGGCCACGAGGAGACGTTCAGCGATCCAATGGTGGACTGCAAATCCTGCAAGGCGCGTCACCGCGACGATCAGCTTCCGGAGAAGGACGGTGCGAAATACTGCCCGAACTGCGGCAGTCGTGATCTCACCGAGCCCCGGGCCTTCAACCTCATGTTCAAGAGCTACGCCGGTCCCGTGGAGAGCGAGGACAACCTCGTGTATCTCCGCCCCGAGACGGCGCAGGCGATTTTCGTGCAGTTTCGCAACGTGCTCGACACATCGCGGAAGAAGCTTCCCTTCGGCATTGCGCAGGTCGGAAAGGCGTTTCGAAACGAGATCAACCCCCGCAACTACACGTTTCGCTCGCGCGAGTTCGAGCAGATGGAGATCGAGTATTTCTGCCGCGCGGAGGACGGCCTCGCACTCACCGACTACTGGCTCGAGGAGCGTCTGAAATTTTACGAGGACATCGGCATTCCGCGCTCGAAGATCCATGTCGTCGACATTCCGGACGGCGAGCGCGCGTTCTATTCAAAGAAGACCTACGATCTCGAATACGAGTTTCCGTTCGGTGTGAGCGAGCTGGAAGGCATCGCGTATCGGACGGACTACGATCTCTCGAAGCACATCGAGCACAGCGGCAAGCCGCTCGACTATTTCGACGAGGAGAAGAAGGAGCGCTTCATCCCCCACGTCGTGGAGCCGAGTGCCGGTGTCGACCGCACGACCCTCGCGCTGATTTGTGAGGCCTTCGACGAGGAAACGGTCACCGACGAAAAGGGCAAGGCGGAGACCCGCACCGTGCTGCGATTCCATCCGCGAATGGCTCCCGTGAAATGCGGCGTCTTCCCGTTACTCAAGAACAAGCCCGAGCTCGTGGCGAAGGCCCGCGAGATCGTTGCAATGCTCCGTCCGCACATGATGGTGCAATACGACGAGGCGGGGGCGATCGGCCGGCGCTACCGGCGTCAGGACGAGATCGGCACGCCGTTTTGCGTAACGGTCGATTTCGACACGATCGGCGAGAACGGTCCCGAAAATGCCGGCACGGTCACACTGCGGCACCGGGATTCGATGCAGCAGGAGCGCGTCGCGATCGACTCGCTGCTGCCGCGACTGCTTGGCGAGATCGCCTGACGGATCAATCGGTCGTCGCTTTCGTTGAACCGGCGATCCACGGCCGTCGCCAGACGAAATCCGGTGGCAGGGCCGTCCAGCCGTTTCCCCAGTCGAATGCTTCGAGGCCGCTCAGGCGCTTCTTGTAGTCGTAGAACGACGGAACGGTGTAGGCGTATCCGACGTAGAGGAATTCCATGCCCCGACGGCGGGCCTCCTCGATCTCGAGAAGCAGGGTGAGGATGCCCGGACTGCGGTCTCCCATCGCGGGATCGAACATAGCGTAGACGCTCGACGCCGCGTTGCGACCCGCATCCATGAAGCTCACCGCCGCGAGCCTGCCATCCACGCGCACTTCGATCGCGACGTTCTCGCAGGGTCGATCGGCTGGTTCGTCGGACAAGAAATCACGAAGGGAATCCGGAACGTCCGATTGGAAGCGGATGCGATGAATCCCAAACAGCGCGTCGTATTCCTCGCAGTGCCGGGTCGGAAGGACATGGGTCGTTGCGTCCCCGTTCCGTCGCAGAATCCGCCGCTGGCTTTTGGACAGGCCAAACTCCGAGAGTCGAATGCGCAATGCGAGCACGCCGCAGAGCGCGCTTCCGTGGAATGCGATGTTGTAGCGGAAGAAGTCGTCTCCGAAGTGCCGCCAGCCCGACGCAAGGAGTTCGTCCAGTTGCGGTGGGGTGAGCGTCGCGATGCGGGTCTCCTCGAAAATGGGCGTCGGCAGACCGTGGTCGGGAAAGCAGACGAGCGACATACCCATATGCTAGCCGGAGCAGACGTGCCCGCCACTCGTGTTTGCGCGGGTCGACGGACCCGGCTAGGCTCGCGCCCATGCCCCGCCCGGAGCGAGTTTTTCTCGATTGGTCGAATCCCACGGCGCCCGCCGCCGCCGGCTGGCTGAATGCTCGACCGGGACGCGTGCTGACACTGGTGTCCACGCAGGCCGCCGGGCGCCGGCTCCGGGCGGCATTGCGCGATCCAGCGCATGTGGACATCCGCACTCCGACCCGTTTCCTCGAGCCCGACGGAGATCGGATTGCCGATCCGCTCGCCGCAGAGCTGGCGCTCGCCGCGGAACTCGCCGGACAACGCGCGGCGCGCTGCAACGCGCTTTTTCCAGCCGGCGTTCCTGCGCGCAACTTTTCGGAGAGGCTCGCTCTGGCCCGGCAGTTCCGGCGGGTGCAGGCGGAGGTGGCCGGCCATGGGCTCAGCATGGACGAGGCTGCCACGCGACTCTCCGGATCCGCGGATGCCTCGCGCTGGCGGGAGCTTGCCGGACTGATTGCCGCTGCCGACAACGCGCTGCAACGCTCCGGATTTCACGAACGCCAGGGCGCATGGTTGCATGCGCTGCGCGATCCACAGATCCCCCGTGGCATCGATGAGGTGGTGGTGGTCTGCGTGCCGGATCTTCCCGGAGCGGTTGCCACCGCTCTCGAGAAGTTGGATCGCCCTGTCACCGTGCTGATTGCCGGCCCCCGCGAAGAGGACGCCTTCGATGCATGGGGTCGTCCCCTTCCGGAGACTTGGAACAGCCGGGATCCGGGATGGGCCGACTTCGACGCGCAGGTGCGCCTTTTTGGATCCCCGGATCAGGTGCGCGTGAACCTTTCGGACACCGTTGACATTGGCCTGCTCGACAGGGATCTGCTCCCCGCGCTCGAACGGTCCGCCGCCGCGTGCGGCCGCGCGATTCACGACCCGACCGGGCGGTCGCTATCCGGGCACTGGCTTGCGCGAACATTGATGAACCTCGCGAGCCTGGCTGCGGAGCCGGCGTTTTCCCGGGGCATCGACCTGCTTCGAAATGGTGCGGTGTGCGCGTGGCTTGAAGCGCGGATTCCGGACATCAATCTGGAGTTGGCGCTCGGTGAGGCCGACCGCATCGCTGCGTCCCATTTTCCCTCAACGCTGCGTGCGGCGGGGCGGTGGATTCGCGAGGACGACCCTCTTGGCAGGGCACTCGAAGCGATTGAGGAAGTGCTGGCCGAGTTCCGCCGCGATCCTGCGGCCGTCTTTCGCAGACTTTCCTCCGAACTGGCGGATGCCTTTCGTTCGCGATTGGAGGGGGAGGAGACGGAGTTGCTGGAAGACGCTCTCGGGGAGATCTCGGTGGCACTGGATCGATTTGACGCAGCGTCGAATGTTCATTCCGGGATGTCGCCCGCCGACTGGCTTCATGTCTTTGGGGAATCCATAGCGACCGTCCGTCTTTATCCCTCGCGCAAACCCGGAGCCATCGATGCGGCCGGATGGCTGGAACTGCCATGGAGCGAGTCTCCACGAGTCGTGCTGGCCGGAATGAATCTCGGTCGCGTGCCGGAGATGCCTGGTTCGGAGTTCATCTTGACGGAATCCGCGCGTGTGCATCTTGGAATGCCCGGCCGCGAAGCGCGGCGGGCGCGGGATGCCTACCAACTCGCACGCATCCTCGCCGTGCCGCGGCGCGTGGAAGCCATCGTGCTCGCTTCGGACACGGAGGGCTCGCCGCTCGAGCCGTCGCCGCTTCTCTTCGCTGGCGCGGGGGAGAGCCTTCCGGCGCGTGTGGAGCGTCTTTTCGCCGAGCCCTCGATTCCCGAGCCTGATCCCGCGTGGAGCGCCGGCTGGCTGCTCGACCCTCCGGTCGTTGAAATGCCGCGTGAAATTGCCGTGACCGATTTCCAGCGGTATCTCGATTGTCCCTTCACATTCTATCTGGCGCGTGTCGTGAAGATGGAAGCGTTCGATCCGGCGACGGATGAACTCGATGCGGCGCAGTTCGGCGATCTCGTGCATGCGGCGCTGCAAGGATGGGCGGAGGATTCCTCGGCGAGTGAATCGACGGATCCCGCGGTCATCGCCCGCTGCCTCCACGCCCATGTGGAAAAATGGACGGACCGGAATCTCGGCCGCCGGCTCTCGCTTCCGCTGCAGCTCCAGGTGGACTCGGTGCGCGCGAGACTGTCGGCATTTGCCGAATGGCAGGCGCGCGACCGCGCGTCGGGCTGGCGGGTGCGTGCGGTGGAAAAATCCTTCCACGATCTTCTTGGGCGACCGTGGCAGATCGACGGGTGGACGATCCGCGGCCGGATCGATCGCATCGACGAGAACGAGCGCGACGGGCGATGGCGGGTGATTGATTACAAGACGTTCGACGCATCTGAAGGTCCCGCGCGCAAGCATCTGCGCGGATTCCGTGCACCCGATCGGACGTGGCCGCCGGAGTATGCACGCGTCGCAGGGAGGGCGGACTGGTGGATCAATCTCCAGCTGCCCCTTTATCGAAGGCTGCTCGTGGAGACCGGTCGGGACCCCGCTTCGCTGGTCTGCGGCTATTTCTGCCTGCCTAAGACCATTGCCGACGCCGGATTTCTGGCGTGGGAACAGCTGGACGATGCTCTCGAGGAATCCGCGATGACCTGCGCGCGGGGAGTGTTGGCTGATCTTTCCCGGCGGAGGTTCTGGCCGCCGAATTCGCGCGCCGCTTACGCGGAGTTTGCCGATCACTTTGCGCCCGACGCCGTGCGGGTGGTCGATCCGAATGGAGCGTTCATTCGTTCGTGTGCGGTATGAACGGGATCCAGAGCGAAGTCATTCTTGCATCGGCCGGCACGGGAAAAACGCACGCGCTGACGAGTCGCATCCTCCGCCTGCTCGCACTTGGCGTGGATCCCGGCGCGATCCTCGCGTTGACGTTCACGCGAAAGGCGGCCGGCGAATTTTCCTCGGTGGTTTTCCGCCGACTCGCTGCGGCGGCCGGGGATGAAGCCGCATCCCGGCGGCTCGCCGGTGAACTCGGAATCGCCGACGCCGGACCTGCACGGTTTCTCGCGTTGCTGACGCTTTTGATCGACCGAATGGACCGGCTGCAGTTTCGGACATTCGATGCCTTCTTTCAGCGGGTGGTGGGTGCGATGCCGCTGGATCTCGGCCTGCCGGGTGGCGTGCGCATGCTCGACGAGATTGAGACGGTCGAGGCTCGAAACGAGGTGCTGCGTAGACTGCTGGCCGCGGAGGCGGACCCCACGGCGCAGGAGGCATTGCTGACAGCATACCGTGACGCAACGTGGGGCGCCGAAGAAAAGGGACTTCGTCGGCGCCTCGAGCAATGGATTTCCGGAAGTCATTCGAAGTTTCTCGAATGCCGGGACGTGGAGCGCTGGGGGAGCGGCATCTGGAGTCCGGAGATGCCTCCGTGGCTGGATGCCCGGCTTGAGGAACGGGATGCGGAGGTGGTCGAAAGCTGGGCACTGCCGCAGGATGGAGAGGTCTTTCGTTCGCTGGAGTCGATTGCCGTCCAGGCGCGGAAGTGGCAGCCCGGCATGAAACTGCCGACGGGACGGATTTTCGAACAACTCCTGGAACAGGTGACCTTCGGAGCCGATGGGCCGCTGACCCTGACGTATCGGAAGAAGATCATCGAAGTCGACGGAGAGGTGGCCGCTGCATTGCGCCGTCTCATCGCAGGCTTTGTCGGGGGATCGATTCGGCGGCACCTGCGCATTACTGCCGGGATCCATCAGGTGCTCGAGCCTTTCGACATGGCATATCACGAGGGCGTTCGCCTGCGGGGGCGGCTTGCGTTTGCGGATGTCGTCGAAATGCTGCGCCGGATTCCTGCGATCGAGTGGCAGGCGCGCCTCGACGCGCGGATCGATCACTGGCTGTTCGACGAATTTCAGGACACGAGCGTGCAGCAATGGGCGGTCGTCGAGAATCTCGTGGATGAGGTGCTGCAGGACGACTCCGGCCGTCGCAGCGCATTCTTCGTTGGAGACCCGAAGCAGTCCATCTACCGCTGGCGCGGCGGCGAACATCGATTGATCGAGCGGATTCTCGAGCATTATGGCGGTCGGATTGTCGAGCGGGCGCTGGTAAAATCGTTCCGATCCGACCCTGCGGTCATCGAACTCGTGAACCGCTTTGGAAGTTTCGTTGCGAACCCGGCGTGCGGACTTCCGGAGCCGGTTGTGAAGGAGTGGACGCGATTCTGGAAAACGCACGAATCCGCCTCGAAAGACCGGAAGGGGCACGCGACCGTGCGGCATCTTGAAACCCGGGACGCGCTCGCCAATGCCGTGCTGACGGAGCTGCGCCGGATCGCGCCGATGGAGCGCGGGTTTTCCTGTGCGATCCTTGTGCGCGACAATGACCAGGCCCGTCGACTTGCCGGGGAATTGCGCGAACGCGGATTTCTCCGCGTGACGTCGGAAACGGACGAAAAGATCGCGACGGATGCGCCGGTCAACCGCGCGCTGCTTGCGTTGATTGCCGCCGTGGCACATCCGGCGGACACGGCGTCTGCGGCGATCGTCGGGATGACCCCGCTGCGCGTGCTCCTCGAGGACGGCGACTGGACGGAGCTGCGGCGCTGGTTTTTCGGGCGCGTGACAGCCGGAGGCCTGGAAGGTGCGCTGCGCGCGACGTTGGGAAGACTGCCGGAGATCACGGACGATTTTTGCCGCGGACGCTTGAAACTGTTGCTCGACCTCGCGCGCAAGCACGATGTCGCCGGAGGAAGCATGGATGACTTTCTCCGGCTGGCGACGGCTCACGGAAGGCGTCCCTCCGCATCCGCGGACAACGTGCAGATTCTCACGATCCATCGCGCGAAGGGATTGGGCTTCGACGTGGTGCTGCTGCCGGTGCTGGATGCCACCCGGATCGACTCAACCCCCCGCGAAGGCTTTCTCTCCATGCGTGGGGAGACCCTAGACACACTCTGGCTGCTGCACCGGCCGACCGCTGCCCTTTGCGAGATCGATGAACGGCTGCTCGCGGCCCACCGGCAGCAGGTGTGCGACGCCGCCTACGACGAATTGTGCGTCTGGTATGTGGCGCTTACCCGCGCCAGGCATGCGCTGCACGTTTTCACGGTCCCGCCCGGCAAGTCGGATGGCCCGTCACCTGTGGCGCTGCTTCGTCGATCCCTGGGGATTCAGGAGCCGCAGAAGGATGGTCTGCTTTGGGAGGAAGGGGATGCCGGCTGGATCGACGGGATGCGTCCGATGGCGGACGGCTCTACAAAGTGAGCGTCGCGATGCCGAAATACCAGGCAAGCGTGCAGATGTCTGCGAAGGCGAGGGTAAGGGGGCCGGAGGCGATTTTCGGATCGAGTTTGAGCAGTCGCAGCGTGGTGGGAACAAGGACCCCGAGCAGGCAGGCGGACACCATCGCGGCGAAGATGCTGCTGCCAATTGCCGCTCCCGGCCCGGGCTGCCCGCGCCAGATGCAAACGATCAAAAACACCACGGCGCCGCAGCATGCGCCGAGGAGTGCCGCGGTCGGCAGCTCCTTGCGCAGGGCATTCCATATCCAGCGAAGGCTCGGGGGCGTCGTATGCAACGCCTGGAGGGTCATTGCCATGGACTGTGCACTGACGCTTTCGCCAAGGCCCAGGACCAGCGTCATGAAAAACGCGAGGACGAGCTGCTCGGAGAGCGTCTGGGCGAATGCTCCCGTGAGGAAGGCGCAGAGAGAACCGCTCGTGATCGTCGCGAGCAGCCATGGAATTCGATAGCGGAAGGCTTTGAGCGGTGTGGCGTGCCGCAGTTCCTCGACGTGGAAGCCGATGGTCTGGAAGATTTCGTCGCCGTCCTGCTTTTCCTCGACATTGAGGACCTCCTCCGTGAACAGGCCCACGTCCACCACGCCCACGATGCGCCGCTGCGCATCCACCACCGGCAGGGCGTAAAACTTGTAGAGCACGAAGAACTCGCAGGCCTCGAGTAGCGTGGTGGTTTCCCGCACGGCGACGACGCGCGGGATCATGATTTGCTTGATCAGTTGATCCAGTGGTTCGGTGAGAAGGCGGCGGGTGGGGAGAACCCCGACGAGTTTTTCGGTCTCGTCGACGACGTAAAAATAGACGATGCGGTCGCCGAGGCCGGTCGCGCGAACTTCGTCTAGGGTGCGCTGGATCGTCCAATCGGACCGGACGGTGGCAAAGTCGGTGCGGAGGAATTCCGACACCGGCTTTGCGAAGTTTGTCTGGAGTCCCGAAGTTGCCAGCATTTCGACCCAAAGAAAAAGCGCCTTTCCGGCGATCTCTCGCGGAAAGGCGCTTGAAAAGCAATCCTATCGGAAGCCGTTAGTTCAGCTTCGTGTAACGATAGACTTCACCGTTGGGGCCTGTGCCCGCGGGAGGGAAGATATTCGTGCTGCTGGCCTGGGAGGCCTTGTAGACGCCGCCGCCGCCGCCCTTGTTGTAAACCACGAAGCCCTTGTTGCCGTAAGGCTGGGCCTGGGAGTTCAGACCGGAGCCCTGGCTCCAGTTGGCGGTCACGCAGAAAGGCTGATCCGAAGGCGACGTATCCGAGACCTGGAAGATCGAGAACGCGATGTTTCCTGCCGAGAAAGCTCCGGCGGTCGGCGTCTTGCCGGGCGCGCTGAGAACCTTGCGGAGTTCAGACTGGGTCATGTAACCGTCGTTCGTCAGTGCTGCGAAGAAGTTCTGCAGCGAAACGGGCGACTCGTTTCCGGTCGAGTCGACAACGGAAGTCCACTGGATGCCTTCGCCAACCTGCTGGTTGTCGAGGGTCATCATCTGGGTGGCCTGCTGAAGGGATCGGGCATTCGCGAGCGTCTCGGTCATGCGTGCCTTGTCAAGGGCGCTGCTGATGTTCGGAACGGCGATCGTGATGAGAATCCCAATGATCGAGATGACGACAAGCAGCTCGATGAGGGTGAATGCTGAGATTGTGCGGGTGGGTTTCATGGTCTGGATACGGGAACGCGATAATAACGCACGCGTTTTCGAGAGCGTCAATGGCTTTAATGCAGGAAATCCGCTTGTGGATCGATCCTCTTGAAGGCGCTGACAGCCAAAGGCGGGAGATCGACCTGAATGGACCATTGCCGCCCCTGCCAGGCGATCTCCTCGGCGTGACGGCCTCCCCAGTTTCCGACGTTGGCGCCGCCGTAGAGGGAGGCGTCGGTGTTGAGAATCTCCTGGTAGAATCCGGGGCCGGGGACACCGATCCGGTAGCCGCCTCGCACGACGGGCGTGGCGTTGACGACGAAGACAATCTCCGCGCCCTTTTTCGGTTTGCGGAGGAAGGACCACACGGTGTTGTCGGCGTCGTGGAAGTCGATCCACTCGAAGCCTTCGTAGGAGTCGTCGTGTTCGAAGAACGCCGGCTCGTTGATGTAGAGCCAGTTCAGATGCTGGACGAGGCGCGTGATGCCGGCGTGGGGCTCGAATTGCGTGAGATGCCAGTCGAGGCTGCGGGCGTGGTTCCACTCCGCCCACTGGCCGAATTCGATGCCCTGGAAAATGAGTTTCTTGCCCGGGTGGGCCCACATCCACGCAAGGAACATCCGGAGATTCGCGAACTTCTGCCAGTCGTCGCCGGGCATCTTCGTCATCATCGAGCCCTTGCCATGGACAACCTCGTCGTGGCTGAGCACGAGGATGAAGTGCTCTGTGAAGGCGTAGAGCATCGAGAACGTGATGTCCCCCTGATGATAGCGGCGGTGGATGGGATCCTTTGCGATGTAGCGCAGGGAATCGTTCATCCAGCCCATGTTCCACTTGTAGCCGAAGCCCAGCCCGCCGAGGTAGGTGGGGCGGGAAACCCCCGGCCACGAGGTGGACTCCTCGGCGATGGTCATGATGCCGGGGTGCCGGGAGTAGCACACTTCGTTGAAGCGTTTCAGAAAATCGATCGCCTCGAGGTTCTCACGGCCGCCAAAGCGGTTGGGAATCCACTCGCCCGGCTTGCGCGAGTAATCGAGGTAGAGCATCGAGGCGACCGCGTCCACGCGCAGACCGTCGATGTGGTATTCGTCGAGCCAGAACAGCGCGTTTCCGAGAAGGAAATTCCGGACCTCGTTGCGGCCGTAGTTGAAGATGAGCGTGCCCCAGTCCTGGTGTTCGCCGAGGCGGGGATCCTCGTGCTCGTAGAGGCAGGTGCCGTCGAATCGCGCGAGGCCGTGGGCGTCCTTCGGGAAATGACCGGGCACCCAGTCGAGGATCACGCCGATGCCGGCCTGGTGGCACTTGTCCACGAAAGCGCGGAAGTCGTCGGGATTTCCGAAGCGGCTTGTCGGTGCGTAGTAGTTGACGACCTGGTAGCCCCACGAGCCGTCGAACGGATGCTCCATCACCGGCATCAGCTCGATGTGCGTGAACCCCATTTCCTTCACGTAGGGGATGAGGCGTTCGGCGAGTTCGTGGTAGCTGAGCGGCCGGTTTTCGTCCTCGACCACCCGCTGCCACGACCCGAGGTGCACCTCGTAGATGCTCATGGGTGAGTTGTAGGGATCGCGTTTGGTGCGGGAGGCCATCCAGTCCGCGTCGCTCCACGAGTAGCGGTTCAGGTCAAAGACCATGCAGCCGGTGGCCGTGCCGTGCTGCGCGTAGAACGCCAGGGGGTCGGTCTTGAGAAAGACTTCGCCGTGCGGGCCGCGAATCTCGAACTTGTAGTGTTCGCCCTCGCCGACTTCGGGAATGAAGATTTCCCAGATCCCGGATGGCACGAGCTTGCGCATCGGATGGACGCGGCCATCCCAATGGTTGAAGTCGCCGACCACGCTGACGCGCTGGGCATTCGGCGCCCAAACGGAGAAGTGCACTCCGCGCACGCCGTCATGTTCGATGATGTGCGCCCCGATCCGCTTGTAGATGTCGTAATGGGTGCCCTCGTTGAAGAGATAGATATCCATCTCTCCGAGCACCGGTGGAAACGCGTAGGGATCGAGCTGGGACCACGACTCGCCATGGTGTCCCACAAATTCGCATCGATAGCGAAGGGGGGGATTGTCGGTGTCCAGATCGGCTTCGAACACATCGCTGCCATCCTTCCGGGAAAGTTCGAACCTGCGTCCGGCCCCGTCCTGTTCGACGATGGTCACGCTCGTCGCATCGGGGCGAAAAACCCGGGCGATCGTGCGATCGTTCTCCCTGCGAATCCCGAGAATGCGGAACGGATCGCAATGCCGCGCCTCGATGAGGGGATAGTAATCGTCGTCCTTCAGAAGCGTCGGATTCATGGGCGTTGACAGGATGTTTAGCGTTGGTGGCGACGGCTTTGCACCCCGAAAATCCAACCGCCGCCCGGAGAGACCTTCGAATCGCCTCGATCTGGGCATTCGCCGAGGCCACCGTATTCTTCATCGTCCCCGACGTGTGGCTTACGCGCATCGCGATGAGAAATCGTCGCCGTGCTTTGGCGGCGTGCGGTGTGGCAACGGTGGCTGCGATCCTCGGAGGGGTCTTGATGTTCAGGCTGGGGCAGACGATTCCAGAGCGAGCGGAGGCGCTGCTGGTGGCGATTCCAGCGATCTCACCCGCGATGGTGGAGGAGGTTCGCAGCCAGATGGTTACCCGGGGGGATGTTGCAATGTTGCGCGGACCGGTGACTGGAGTCCCTTACAAGATCTACGCGGTCGAGGCCGGTCGTCTTGGCCACGGGATCGTCCCGTTCATCGGATGGAGCGTCGCCGCGCGGCTGCCGAGATTCCTGCTTCTGGTGTTCGTGGCCGCGGCGGTAACGGACAAGCTGCGCCGCGTTGCGCCGGAAAAAGCGCTTGGGTTTTTCCACGCCGGAATCTGGATCGCATTCTACATCGGATACTTCGTCCGGTTTGGCTGGTGATCTGGAGGGCGTTTTCCGGTGACGTGGACTGCACCGATGAGCAACGATGCGGGGATGCAGGCATCCGAGCTGGAACGCATGTTTCATCAAAAGATTCCCATCACCCGTGCGATGGGAGTTTCGGTCGCAGGCTGGGACGGGGATGGGTTGCGTCTCACGGCCCCGCTCAAGCCGAATCACAATCACCTCGGCACGGCCTTTGGTGGCAGCCTCGCGGCGATTGCGACCCTTGCCGGCTACGGGCTTGTCTGGCTCGAACTCGATGACTCCGGGGCGCACGTCGTCGTGCGGGACGCTGCGATTCGTTACCGAAAGCCGGTGCGCGATGAAATCCGGGCGCTTGCGCGGCGACCGGAGCGCGGCGTGCTCGACTCGTTTCGGGAGGCGTTTGCCCGCGAGGGGCGGGCGCGGATTGCGCTCGAGGTGAGCGTCGAAGGTGACGGAGGACCCTCGGTGGAGTTCACCGGCACCTTCGTGGCCCTGCGCTGAATCAGCGCTCGTCGATCGGAATCACCGTCTTGCCCGGCTCGGGTCCGACATATTCGCTGAGCGGTCGGTAGAGACGGTTGTCGGCAAGCTGCTCGAGAACGTGTGCGGTCCAGCCGGACGTGCGCGCGATCGCAAAGATCGGCGTGAACATGTCCGTCGGGATGCCGAGCGAGTAGTAGACGGTGGCGGAATAGAAATCGACGTTCGCGTTGAGGCCTTTCCGCTCCTTCATGATCGCGGCGATGCGCTCGCTCATCTTGATCCATTTCGGCTCGCCGAGCTCGTTGCTGAGCTTGATGGCCATCGTGCGAAGATGCGGCGCGCGCGGATCGAGCACCTTGTAGACGCGGTGGCCGATGCCCATGATCTTCTTCTTCTGCGCAAGCGCATCCTCGACCCAGGCGTCCACCTTGTCCTCATCGCCGATCTCCAGAAGCATCTGGATCACGCCCTCGTTGGCGCCACCGTGAAGCGGGCCCTTGAGCGTGCCGATCGCGGAGGTGATCGCGGAGTAGATGTCGCTGAGCGTGGCGATCGTCACGCGCGCGGAGAAGGTCGAGGCGTTCATGCCGTGGTCCGCGTGCAGGACATAGGCGACATCGAGGGTGTCTGCGGCGTCCTTTGACGGGGTTTCGCCGTTGAGAAGATAGAGAAAATGAGCAGCCTCGCCCAGATCGGAGCGGACGGGCGGGAGATCGAGTCCCTGGCGGGAGCGATGGAAGTAGGCCGCGATGACACCGATCTTCGCCGTGATGCTCACGGCACGCTGGCGGTTCTGGTCGAGCTTGATGTCCTCTCCGAGGCTGGAGTCGTAGAGCCCGAGCATCGAGACGCCGGTGCGGATCACGTCCATCGGATTCGCGTTCTTCGGCGCCGCCTTGATGAAGTCGATGACGCCCTGCGGCAGCTCGCGCTGGGAGCGGAGATTTTCGCAGAGGTCCTGCAATTCGCGCCGGTTCGGAAGATGGCCGTGCCAGAGAAGGTGGACGACTTCCTCGTAGGTGACCTTGCCCGCCAGTTCGTTGATATCGTAGCCCGCGTAGATCAGGACCCCTTCCTGCCCGCGCACGTCGCTGAGTGTGGTGCTGTTGGCTACGATTCCTTCGAGTCCTTTGGCGGTAACTGGCATGTCTGGAGAATAGTGAATGGTTTCGTTGCGGGGGCGGTCCCCGCTGAACGATACATCACCAGCCGTCGACGTGAATTCTTTTTCCGGCGCCCCTGTCCGGCTTCAGGAGCCCTTGAGCTTGGCGATCAGGGTGTCGGCCATGTCGGCGGGCGACTCCGCAACAGCGATGCCGGCATTGCGAAGAGCCTCGATCTTGCCTGCCGCGGTGCCCTTGCCTCCGCTCACGATCGCGCCGGCGTGACCCATGCGGCGTCCGGGAGGTGCGGTGGCCCCGGCGATGAACGCCGCCATCGGCTTCGAAACGTTCTGTTGCGCCCATGCGGCGGCCTCTTCCTCCGCGGATCCTCCGATTTCGCCAATAAGGATGATGCCCTCGGTTTCGGGATCGTCGTTGAAGAGTTTGAGCGCGTCTAGGTGGGACGTGCCGTTGATCGGGTCCCCGCCAATGCCGATGCAGGTGCTCTGGCCGTAGCCACGGCTCGTGAGCTGCCACACGGCCTCGTAGGTGAGGGTGCCGGAGCGCGAAATGACGCCGATGGAGCCGGGTTTGTGGATGTAGCCGGGCATGATGCCGATCTTGCACTGGCCGGGGGTGATGATGCCCGGGCAGTTCGGACCGATGAGGCGGCAGGACTTCCCGGCGAGCGCGGGCTTTACGCGCATCATGTCAATGACCGGAATGCCTTCGGTGATGCAGACGATGAGTTCGATCCCGGCGTCGGCGGCCTCGAGAATCGCGTCCGCGGCAAACGGAGCCGGGACGAAGATCATCGTTGCGTTGCAGCCGGTTTCGTGACGCGCCTCGTGCGCGGTGTCAAAAACCGGAATCTTGCCCTCGAACATCTGGCCGCCTTTGCCGGGGGTGACGCCGGCAACGACGTTGGTGCCGTATTCGAGACAGCTTTTTGCGTGAAATGCGCCGGCGCTGCCGGTGATGCCCTGGACGAGGAGGCGGGTGTTCTTGTCGACGAGAATGGACATGGAAGAGCGGCCTAGAGAGAGCGTTCGGGATGATTGGGTTTCTGCTGATGGAGGGCGAGCGTGTTGCCGTCGGGGTCGGCGACGAGCGCCATGCGACAAATGGGAAAATCCTGGATCGGCATCACGATGGTGACGCCGGCTTCTTCGAGCTTTTTCACGGCGGCATCGAGGTCCTCGACCTCGAGACAAAGACCGCCGCCGTTGGGATTCGGCTGCCACTGGTCGCTGGCCCGCGCGATTGCGAGCGTGTGTCCGCCGGGAATTTCGAACTCCACCCAGCCGACCTCGCCTTCGTGCTCGAAGACACTGCCTTCGCGCAGCCCGAGGATTTCCCCGTAAAACCTGCGCGTCCGGGCGATGTCGGTCGCGGGATAGCCGGTGAAAGCTGCGAATCGAATGCCGATTCCGTCCATCAGGCGGCCTTCTTTGCGGCGGCGACGGCGAGCGTCGCGGCCTCGGTGAGTCCGGTTGCGGTCTCGATCGGGAGACCGGATTCGGCGAGGAGCTTCTTGCCGAGATCGACATTCGTGCCCTCGAGGCGCACGACAAGCGGGACGGGCAGGCTGACCGCCTTCACCGCGTTGATGATGCCCTGAGCGATGATGTCGCAGCGCATGATGCCGCCGAAGATGTTCACGAGGATCGCCTTCACATTCGGATCCGAGATGAGAATCTTGAACGCCTCGGTGACCTGCTGCTCGGTCGCGCCGCCGCCCACGTCGAGGAAGTTTGCAGGCTCCCCGCCGTGGTATTTGATGATGTCCATCGTGGCCATCGCGAGTCCGGCGCCGTTGACGAGGCAGGCGATGTTGCCGTCGAGGCCGATGTAATTGAGGTTCGACTTCGAGGCTTCGACCTCGCGCGGATCCTCCTCGGCAATGTCCCGGAAGGCGACGATGTCGGGATGGCGGAAGAGCGCGTTGTCGTCGAAGTTGAACTTCGCGTCGAGCGCGAGGACGTCGCCGGATTTCGTGATGACGAGGGGGTTCACCTCGACCATCGAGCAGTCGCAGGCGATGAAGAGCTTGTAGATCGACAGAAAGAGCTTGGCTGCCTTCGGCATCTGCTCGGACGTAAACCCGAGCTGCTTCGCGATCTTGCGGGCCTGGAAGGCCTGCAGTCCGAGGGTGGGATGGATCGGCTCGCGAAGGATCTTGTGCGGCGTCTGCTCCGCGACGGTCTCGATTTCCACACCGCCTTCGGTGCTTGCAATGATGAGCGGACCGGCGATCGCACGGTCCATGAGGATTGCAAAATAAAACTCCTTTTCGATCTCGACGCTCTCGGCGACGAGCACCGTGTTTACCACCCGGCCATCGGGGCCTGTCTGGTGGGTGACGAGCGTCTGGCCGAGCATTTTGGCGGCGAGTTCCTCCGCCTTTTCCGGGCTGTCTGTGAGGTGAACGCCGCCCTTGAAGCCGTTCGTGAAGGTTCCCTTGCCGCGGCCGCCGGCGTGGATCTGGGCTTTGACGACGAGGTTGTTGGTGCCGAGCTTCGCGGCGGCCTCGCGAGCCTCCGCAGGGGTCGTGGCGGGAAATCCCTTTGGCGTTGCGACGCCGTATTTTTCGAAGAGTTGCTTCGCCTGGTATTCGTGGATGTTCATTTAGCTGCCGGTGCCGACGTATTGCGCCGTGTAAGTATCGAATTTGCTCGTCTGGCCAACCTTGGGAGCGTCCTTCACGTCGTAGACGTTGTTGCCAACGAGTTCCTGACTCTGCGTGTCGAAGACCATGACGGCCTTCTCGCCCTCGTAATTCTGCCGTTTCTCTGTGTCGACGGCGATGTAGCGGACCTTCTGCTTCTTCATCGCCTCCTTTTGCTCGGCGTCGAGCTTCGCGTAGTAGGTGCGCGCACGGGCCTCGGCGATCTTTCGCTGTTCCTGGTCGGCCTGGTGTTTCGCGATGACGTAAGCCGCGACACCGGTCAATGCTCCGGCACCCACGGCGACGGGCACGGTGATGTAGGAGGGAACGCCGGACGCACCAAGCGCGATGCCGGTTGCGGCGCCTGCGACGGTGCCGAAAACGCCGGCGTTCTCGCCGGGAGTGAGGCTCGAGCAGCCGGTGGCTGCGACGCTTGCGACGAGCGCAAATCCGGTGACACGCAATTTCAGGGCATTCATTGATTTGGAATTTTGCGGACTCCCCGCTTAACGGGTCGCACGGGTGTTTGCAAGGGCCGAGCCCGTCAGCGGGGAGGCTCGGGGTATTTCACCTTGTTGGTCCGGCACCATTCCTGGGCGGATCGATTTCCCGCGCTTGCAGCCTTGATGATCCATTCCCTGCCTTTCTGGAGGTCCTTTGGAACTCCGATCCCGTTCTGGTAGGCCGAGCCGTAAAGATACATGCAATGGGGGTTGCCCTGTTCCGCGCCGTCGCGGAGCAGTTCGGCGGCGCGCTGTGGATCGGCGGGTTCCCCGGGCACCTCGCCGAGGGCGATCATCACGGCGAGGTTGCCCTGCGCGTCCAGATAACCCCGGCTCGCGGCGGCTGTCAGCAGGCGGTGGGCTTCGGCAAGGTTCTTCTCCCGCAAGCCGGTTCCCTTGCGATAGATGTTCGCCAGCAGGTCCATGGCATAGACGTTGTTGTAGGCCGCGGATTGCGTGAGATAGAAGATCGCCTGCTGCACGTCGCGCCCGACGCCGTTGCCGTAGAAGTAGCATTCGCCCACGGCGTAGAGCGCCTGGGGCTCGCCCTTGTCGGCCGCCTGCTTGTATCTTTCGAAGGCGGTTTCAATGTTCCGGTTCGTTCCGTGGCCGCTTGCATACATCTCCGCGACCATGAGCATGGCCTCGCTGTTGCCACCGTCGGCTGCGAGGAGCGAAAACTTGAACGCCTCGCGCGGATCGCTCTGCAGATAGGATTTGGCCAGGAGCATCTGGGCGGAGGTCGACCCGGCCAGGGCCGCTTCCTTCAGCGGGTCCTCGAGTCGCGCCATTTCGACGTCGGAAAGCCGCTCCGTCTCGGCCCGCAATTTCGCTGCGATCATCTCCATTTGCTCCGGAATTTCCGGCTCCTCGGGGAACTCGCCGTGGAGATCCCCAAGAATGCGGAGCGCCCCGGCGTAATCCCCGGTCAGCGAGCGGTCCTGCGCGCGCTGCAGCCCGGTGCGAAGAGCGATCGTCGCGGGGTCCTCGGGAGTTGGCGTGGGTTGCGGTGGCTCGGGGGTGGGCTCGACAACCGGCGTCGGTGCAGGGGTGGCGGAGGCCTGATTGCCCGCGTCGATGGCCTGACGCAGCCGGGGCAGGACGACGAGCGCCGCAATGGCGGCCATGAGCAGAAGACAGGCGACCGATCCACCGAGAAGGAGCCACGGCGCACGGCGTGGCGGCGGCGCGTCCCCGGCGAAGGTCGGGAAGGATGGCGGTCTGCGGGCCGGCTCACGGGAGACGGTCGCGCCGACGGCGTCATCCAGCTTTGCGATGAACGCCACCGGCGAGGGGTGGCTTTCGCGCGGATTCAATGCGGTTCGCAGGACGAGGTTTGCCTCCTCGGGCAGGCCGGCGATCGGAACGAACGACTCGGCGGGATTTGCCGTGTGCATTCCACCGAGGAGCTGGTAGGCGACCACGGCGAGTGCAAAGACGTATTCCGCCGTGGCGTTGCCGGAAAAGGCGCCGGATGCGCGAAGCATTGTTGAGGGCGTCGCGACGAGGGTTGCGTCGGGATCTGGAGGCGCGACCGCCGAGAAATTCAGCGGATTGAACCGCGGGATCGTTGCCCCGGTGACGGGATCGTCAACGAGCTTGATCCAATGCAGCGACAGTTCGGGGCAGGGGACGCCGGTCTTCTGCACGGCCTCGAGGCCGCCCGCCAGCGCGGTGAGAATCTCGATCGCGTGCGGCGCCGAAAGCTGGCCGCGCGTGCGGATCATCTCGAGCAGGGAGGTGCCTTCCACCCACTCGCGCACGATCCAGCTCAGATGGTGTGCGCGCTCCAGGGATTCCACTCGGATGACCGACGGGTGTTTGACGGACTGCAGCGCGTTGACCTCGTTTTCCAGCCGCGTGCACGCCTCGCTGGTCGGAAGCAGCTCCGCATTGAGAATGAGGACCGCAACAATCCGGCCGTCCTCGAGATTGCGCGCCTTGAACGTCCGGCCGTGCTCGCTCTCGCGAAATTCCTCGAGCAGTTCGAACCGGTCCGCGAGCTTCACGCCCGGCGCGGGGACCACCGCGCTCGACTCGCGATCCTCCTCGATGAGGGTTTCCGTGTCGGGATCTCCGGCGGCGGGGCGACCACCCTGCGAGCCCGAATGCGCCGCGCTGACGGCCGCCGCGCATTCCTCGATCTCACGCCGCAGCTCGAGCGGTGTTTGCGGACGGGCGTTCTCGTCCTTTTCCATCATCCGCTCGAGAAGCGCGATGACCTGTGATGGCTGATCGGCGAGCAATTCCATCGGCGGTTCGCGATGGAGGTGCTGGCTCATGACCTGCGCGAGCGAGCCGGTGAACGGCGTGCGCCCCGCGAGCATGTAGTAGAGCGTGATGCCGAGGCTGTAGATGTCGGAACGGATGTCGAGTTCGCGCTCCTCGAGCTGCTCGGGGCTGGCAAAATGCGGGGTGCCGAGGAATCCGCCCATGGTCAGCGTGGCGGTGTCGGCGCCTTCCCGGTCCGCGGCCTTTGCCAGGCCGAAATCGATCACCTTTACCGTGAACTCGTCGTCGCCGTCTTCGCGGACGAGCATGAGATTCGACGGCTTGATGTCTCGATGAACGAGCCCCTGTTTCTCCGCAGCTCCGAGCGCCCGGGCGACCTGTTCGGCGATCTTCAGCGCCATCAGCGTGGGAACCGCACCCTCCCGCTGCATGTATGCCTCGACGGTCTCGCCGTCGATGAACTCCATGGCGTAGAAATAGGCATCGCCTTCGTTCCCGAGATGGAAGACCGTTGCCACATTCGGATGCCGGATCGCGGCAGCCGCCCGGGCCTCCCGCAAAAACCGCTGCCGGGCGACCTCGCTGTTCAGATACGACTGGTTGATCACTTTCAGCGCAACGGCCGTGCGCAGGTTCGTGTCGAACGCCTTGTAGGTGATTCCCATCGCGCCGCGTCCCAGCTCGAACAGCGAGCCGTCATCCCGTCGCAGCACTTCGTAATGTTGAAAACGCATCCCTCGCGGAGGACTAACTAAGCCACCTCATGCGAAATGACAACCGCATCCCTTGGTGGCTCTGGCCGAACGTTCTGAGCCTGGACGCGCCGGCCATCGCGATCGCCTGGCAGGAGGTGTTCGCACGCTTGGCGGGAGTGGCCGTCGCCGGACCGGATCGGGCGGCGCTTTTTCTTGCAGTGTGGATCGTTTACGCGGTGGACCGGCTGGCCGATGGCTTCCGGTTGCAGGTGGCGCCGGGATCGGCTCACCGTCACCGCTTCAGTCGCGAACATGCCCGGGCCATGTCGATGGTTGTCGCGGTGGCGGTGGTGGCCGGGCTGGCGGTGTTGCCGGCGTTGTCGCCGGGTATCGTGGTGGCCGGCGCCGCGATGGGCGCCGTCGTGGCGGTGTATTTCGTGTGGAACCACCTGGCCGGATCGCGATTTGGCCGCGGCTGGTTGAAGGAGGTCGTGGTCAGTCTGGTTTTCGCCGCAGGTGCAGGCCTCGTTCCGCTGGTGACGAGCCCCTCGGGCCGGCTGGTTGCGGAAATCGGCGCGTTCGCGATCGTCTGCTTCTCGAACTGCCTGCTGATCGCGCGGCTCGAGAGGGATCGTGACCTCGAGCGCGGCGAGGCATCCATCGCGCCGCGATTTCCGGCGGACGCCCGTCCGGCGCGGGTGCTGTCGCTGGTGTTTTTCCTGATCTGCGCGGCGTGGTTGGTTGGAAGCGGTCGGCAGCCGTCCGTGCTGGCTCTGGCCGGATCGGGTGCGGCGATGTTCGGCGCGACCTTTGTGGACCGGTTTCTCGGAACCGAGGCCGCATGCGTCGCGGCGGATCTGGCACTGCTCATGCCAGCGGTTGTCGTGATTTGCGGTTGAGGATATTCGGGCATTCGCGAGGACGGCGTTCGCCCAATCGAAACGGAAAAACATGCAATGAGCCTCGTCTTTTTCCCGATTTCCTGATTTGCAGATTTGCACGCATGGACGTCCTCTCCCTCGACCTCCCCGGCATTCCGAAACTGCGCAGCGGCAAGGTGCGCGAGGTGTTTGATCTTGGCGACTCGCTGCTGCTGGTGGCCACGGATCGCATCTCCGCCTTCGACTGCGTGCTGCCGAACGCGATCCCGCGCAAGGGCGAGGTCCTCACGCAGATTTCGACCTTCTGGTTTCACAAGCTGGACTTTGTGCCGAATCACCTCACGCAGCACCCGGTCGGCTGGCTTCCCGAGAAGCTGCGTCCGTTCGAAGAGCAGCTGGCCGGACGTTCGACGATCGTGCAAAAAGCGATGCCGCTTCCGGTCGAATGCGTGGTGCGCGGCTATCTCGTCGGCTCCGGCTGGAAGGACTACGAATCGACCGGCAGCGTCGGCGGAACCAAACTGCCGGCCGGTCTGCAACTCGCGGAAAAACTTTCCGAGCCGATTTTCTCTCCCGCGACGAAGGCGGAAACCGGGCACGACGAAAACATTTCCTGGAACGAGTGCCGTCGCATCCTCGGAGACGATGTCGCAATGCGGGTGCGCGACTGGAGCATCGAACTCTACGAACACGGTCGCGATCTCGCGGCGAAGTGCGGCATCATCGTCGCCGATACCAAGTTCGAATTTGGAATGGTCGGTGACAACATCGTCCTCATCGACGAGGTTCTTACGCCCGACTCGTCCCGCTTCTGGCCGGCGGATGCCTACGCCGTCGGCTCGAATCCTCCGAGCTTCGACAAGCAGTTTGTCCGCGACTACCTTGAAACGCTCGATTGGGACAAGACGCCGCCCGCCCCTCCGCTTCCCGACGATGTCGTCGCGAAGACATCGGAAAAATACATCGAGGCCTACAAACGGATCACCGGGCTGAAGTTCTAGCGCATTGGGCGTGATGAGTGCCGAGCAGCGACCCGGTCCGCCCGCGGCGGATCCCCCGCCGCTGCTGCTCAGCTGGATCGACGACTTTATTCTCTTCCTCGCCACCGAGCGCGGCCTTTCCGACAACTACCAGCTTTCCAACCGCCGCTCGCTGGAGACGTTCGCAACGTGGCTGGCCGCCCAGGGCGCGGATTTTCCGGGCGGACTCGAGCCACGGCATCTTAGTGACTACCTGGCTCACCGCAAACGCGCCGGACTCGCCGCGGCGTCGATCAAGGCCGAGGCCGTTGCGTTGCGCGTCTTTTTCCGATTTCTCGTGGGCCGCGGGCGGCTGACCGCCGACCCCTCGGAATTTCTCACCCTCCCGCGGATCGAGCGTTATCTGCCCGACACGCTTAACGAGCGGGATGTCGAGCGCCTGCTGGCCTCCGTTGGCGACACCGACCCGCTCGTCCTGCGGAACCGCGCGATCTTCGAACTCCTCTACGCCTCGGGCCTGCGCATTTCCGAACTCTGCAACGCCCGGCTCGAAAACATCGATCTCGACGAGGGCTGGATTCGCGTGACCGGCAAGGGCAACAAGACGCGCATCGTTCCGGTTGGCTCCAAGGCGCGTGAGGCACTCGCCCGCTACCTCGCGAGTGAGCGGCCTTCCCTGGTTCGTGCGAAATCGGGCGGCGAGATCTTTCTCTCCAATCGCGGCCGCAAGCTCACCCGCGAGCGCGTCTGGCAGATCATCCGCGAATACGCGAAGATCGCCGGCATCGATAACGCGGTCTATCCGCACCTGCTCCGCCACTCTTTCGCCACGCATTTGCTTTCCAACGGCGCGGACCTGCGTGTCATCCAGGAAATGCTCGGTCATGCCGACATCGCGACCACCGAGATCTACACGCACGTCGATCAGAAGCGCCTCCGGGCGGTTCACAAGAAATTCCATCCCCGCGGCTGAATGAAAGTGCTCCCGTGCATTCTCGCGCTGGCATTGCTCACCGGATGCCAGACCGTCAGTCGCACGCCGGTGTCAGGCGGTTGGATCCGAAGCATCGAATATCGCGGAGTGCCGGAGAATCCCCTGCTCACCCAGCGGGTGATTCGGACGGGGAACAGACTCTACCCGAAGATCGCCGCCATTCTCGGCGAACGCGAGGAATCGCTGACGCCGTTCGAGATCATTTTCGTCGACTCTCTCGTCTTGAAATCCGGGAAATGGGGACATCTGGGAAATCCCATCGGCGGCGTTCCTTTGACCCGGCATCCGCGGGTTGTTTATCTGGACGCCACGTGGCTGGAAAAAATCCCGCCTACATCGATGTCGTGTTGATTCACGAGATGACGCACCTCGTCCAGCGATACGGCTGGAGGCACGCACCCTCGCACTGGGTGGAAGGGCTCGCCGACTACGTGCCGGCGAAAATGGGGTTTTCCAAGGGGAGACTCTCAAACTTCGGCTCGTTGCACTATTCGTCGGGATACAGCAGCGCCGCGGCGTTTCTTCTCTCTCTCGACGGGAAATATGGCGCAGAAGTGGTCCAGGCGCTCAATCGGAGCCTGCGCGAGCGTGACTACACCGACGCCTTTTTCCGCTCCGCGACGGGGCAGGATCTCGAAGGGCTTTGGGCCGACTATCGCCGGACCTTGGCCTACCGGGCGTCCGCGGAACTCGTGGACCAGCTTTATCGGGAGCTGAAGCTCGACGGGACGGAATCCCATCGCGTCAAGACCGCCCGCCTGGAACGATACATCGACCGCCACTACGATCCCATCAAAGCCGCCGAAGTTCGCCTCGAGATCGGCCATCGCGATGGGCGGCCTCCTTCGGATGCCATCGTGCAATATGCGACGTTTCGGACGCGTCGGAGTCTGGAGTCGCAGTTGGCGAAATCGCTGCAAAATCACATCGAAGAGCGAATCCGCAACAACACGTTGCCGTGGATGAATAAGGACGAAATCTCCGCCGCTCGAAAAGCGGGCAGGGTGCCTTGGGCGGTTCAACGCGGACAGAAGGAGATCTGGTTCGAAGCGGGCGACGGCCCGGACTGGTCCGCGGACTCGTATCCCGTCACGATTCCGGTCGTCGGCACGAACTCCGGACAGGCGTTGTTCTATCACTACGAGTTTGTGCTCGCCTCTCCGCGTGCGAAGTGGAGGTTGAAACGGGCGTGGATCGCCGAGCCGGACGGCCGAGTGGTCGAAGAGCGGGTTTTCGACCGTTGACCGTTTCAGAGCTCCGAGGCGTGGCGGTTTCCGGATCAGATCATCCGGGCGGTGGCCGATAACGCTTGCGGGATGTTCGCAGCGTCCCCATTTTTACGGCCATGTCTCTCCCACCCACCTCCCTTGCAGGGCGCTTCATCGCGGGCGCCGTCGTTGGATTGTTCGCCCTGAATGGCTTTGCCGCGCAGCAAAAGGATTCCCGTCCGCCGGAGGATCAGCGGAAGTTCAAGAGCGAGGCGGTGGAGGAACTCATCGAGGAAGTGAAGGGCGGTATCGCCGATCCGTCGCTGCGCAAGACCTTCGAGAATGCGTTCCCGAACACACTCGATACCACGGTCACCTACCGCGAGGTGGACGGTGTGCCGGATACCTACATCATCACCGGTGACATCGACGCCATGTGGCTGCGCGATTCGACCGCGCAGGTCAGCCATTACATTCCGCTCGCGAAGAAGGACGAAAAGCTGCGCAAAATGATCGAGGGCCTCATCCGCCGTCAGACGCGCTACATCCTTCTCGATCCCTACGCGAACGCGTTCTACGACGATCCCAACAAGGTCGGCGAGTGGGCGAGCGATCACACCGACATGAAGCCCGGCGTCCACGAGCGGAAGTGGGAGCTCGACTCGCTCTCGTATCCGATCCGTCTGGCATACCTTTACTGGAAGGAAACTGGCGACACTTCGCCGTTCGACCAGAAGTGGCTCGACGCGATGAACCTCGCGGTGAACACGATGATCGAGCAGCAGCGCAAGGAGGACAAGGGGCCCTACAGCTTCATGCGCACCACGCAGTGGCAGACGGACACCGTGCCCGGCAACGGCTTTGGCAATCCGATGCGGCCCACCGGCATGATCTGCTCGACCTTCCGCAACTCCGACGACGCCGCGACGTTTCTCTTCAACATCCCGGAGAACCTCTTCGCCGTGGTTTCGCTGCGGCAGCTCGCCGAAATGCTCGATGGAATGAAGAAAGACCCGCAGCTCGCTGCCCGCGCCCGCGAACTCGCCAACGAGGTCGAGGCCGCTGTGAAGGAGCACGGCGTCGTCGAGCATCCGAAGCATGGAAAGATCTACGCCTACGAAGTCGACGGCTTCGGCAACGCCCTGTTCATGGATGATGCCGGTCTCCCGAGCCTGATCTCGATTCCCTACCTTGGCTACGGCTCGATCGACGACGAGATCTACCAGGCCACCCGCAAGTTCGTTTACAGCCCGGAGAACCCCTACTTCTACGCAGGCAAGGCGGCCGAAGGCACGGGCAGCCCGCACCTCGCCCGCTTCGGCGACGCAATGATCTGGCCGATGGGCATTTCCTCGCGCGCGCTGACCACGAACGATCCGGAGGAGATCGCGCAGTGCATCAAGTGGCTCAACGACAACACCGGTGGCACGCACTTCATGCACGAGGGCTTCAACAAGGACGACGGCGACGACTTCACGCGTCCGTGGTTTGCGTGGTCGAACTCACTCTTTGGCGAGATGATCTGGAGGACCTACCGCGAGCATCCGGAAGTCCTGAAGAAGTAACAGCCGGGGTCGGACTGAAATTGGAAAAGGGCGGTCTTCGGGCCGCCCTTTTTCTTGGGTTGGATGGGCAGGTTCGCGCCGATCAGGCGAGCAGCGCCTCGAGTTCCGCGACACGCCGCGCGTGCTCTTCGTCACTGATCACCGAGACGAGGGCGCTGCCTTCGATTTCGGGAATCTCGATCCACGACCGGCATCCGGCGTAGTGCTTTTCCATTCGGAGCCGGCGGGGAGGATCCAGCCGGAAGACGCGCACGAGGGCAATGTGAACGCCCGGCGAGTCTGCGTAGTGAAATCGCTCCTCAATCACGGAATCCCGCCACACATGGAGGTTGCGCAGGCGATGCACCTTCTCGAGATCGGTCAGCACCGCCGTTCGCTCGATGGTTGCGGCGAAGGCGATTTCGATTTCGTCCTCCGGCTCGGGCGGAATGGGCGTGTCGGGCGGCAATGTCGTGCTTGCGAGCTGTTCGTGAAACCACGTCGGGAACAGGAAGAACTCGCGATTCCGGAACGAGAAACCGTCGCGCCCTTCGGCGATGCCGCCCTTGCGAACGATCAGGCTCTGCCGTCCGCTGCCGAGCGCTTCGCAGACCAATGCCCACTCCTTGAATGCCGCTGTCATGACGCGAAGGCAAAAATAGTTCGAGCAAGCCGGCGATCAAAGCAGAGAATAGGGGATGCTTCACCGCTTCGACCTGCACGTGCACTCGTTCTACTCCGCCGACGCGGCCAGCGCGCCGGAGCGGTTGATCGCCGCCGCGCGTGCGAAGGGGTTGTCCGGCATCGCGATCACCGACCACAACACCTGCGAGGCGATCGACTACTGCCTGTCGAACGGACTCATGAACGCCGACGGGACGCCGGTGGACGGATTTCTCGTCGTGCCGGGGGTGGAGGTTTCCACGGCGGACGGGCATCTGCTGTGCATCGGCGCGACGCTTCCGGATCTGCTCGGCGTGCCCGCCGTGGAAGTCGAGGGTGCGATTCTCGAGGCCGGCGGGGTCGCGATTCCCGCGCATCCCTACGACAAATGGCGGGCGGGCATCCGGGAGG
>CALGTD010000103.1 GCA_937901895.1 uncultured Spartobacteria bacterium
GCGTGGGTTGCGGCGTGGGTTGCGGCGTGGGTGCCGGGGTCGGTGTGGGCGTCGGATCCGGAGTGGGCGTCGGATCCGGAGTGGGCTCCGCGTGCACCAATTCGACACGGAAGGCTGACAACTTCCCCGGTGGTCCAAACTCGAACCGGCTCGCGACGTAGAGCCAGCCGTTCGCGTAACTCAAATCCCCTCCTGCCGGGAGTGTCTGCAGAAGCTGCCTCGAACTCCGCTCGAAAACGAAAGTCTTCTCCTTGCTCGCAACCAGCACCCGATCCCGGGTCACGATCGGCTGGCTCAGCAATGACTCGGTCGCATCGAAAGAACCCGCGGGCTGTCCGGAATCTGCATCGAACACTTTGACGGCATTTTTCGTGCAGGCATACACAAGGCCATCCGCCACGGCAGGAATGCCGGAAAATTCTCCACTGACATTCCACAACTCCGTCTGCGTGTTGAGGCCAAATGCCTTCAATCCCTCCCGACAGGCCACAAAGGCACGACCGCCGGACGCCACCACGGTATTCGTCCACGCCCAGGCATTCGGCGTCGTTTTTGCCCAGATCGTTGCACCGGTCTCCGGTTCGGACGCTCGGAACTCTCCTCTCACGCAGGTGTAAAGCACTCCGTCCGCGTAGGTCGGAGTCCACTCGTCCTCCTGAGGCTGAGTCACAAAAAACTTCTGCTCACCGGACCTGGCATCGAACCGATACATTCCGCCGTAAGATCCCCCGCAAACCCAGATATCGTTCCCGAGAATGGTCGGGGCCATGTAGCGCTCCCATTGCGCCGCGTGAGGGGCGGCCCATTTCAATTTGCCCGTCTTCGCATCAATGCACCACAGGTGCGTGTCGCCGGAATGGTTTCCCCGCTGAAAGTAGAGAAACCCACACGAGTAGCTGGGGGGGTTCACCGAATAGGCGTTCGCCAGAGGATATTTCCACAGGACCGCGCCGGTGTCCGCCGCCAGCGCCCCGGCATGCATGCCATCAATGAAATAGCCGTTCGTCGTGTAAAAAATCTTCCCCTCCGCGACGACAACCGGGTTGATCGGAACGTCGAAATCGACCGACCACTCCTCATGGAAAGAATTCGGACCAACGATTGCAGGGTAGTAACCCGTGTGAGCCGGACCGTTGCCCTGCGTTTTCCAAGCGCCAGAATCTCCGCTCCCCTGCGGAAAGGGTGTCGGTGCTTGCTCGGACGCAAACGCCTGCCCAGCAAATACAAGTGAAATCCCGGCAATAACCCAGGCTGAACGCGTCCTCATGTTGGTCTTTGGTTGATTCCCTTACGGAGCCCTCCGCACCGTCACCTCGCTTGTGCCGGCGAGGCCGCTGTCGCTGCGGGCCAGGACTTCGATGCGGGAGCTGCCTTTGGGAACTCGCACGCTGGCGCTCCATTTGCGGTCGCCCTCGGCGTTGCGGTAGCGGGTTGGCTTGCCGCCGCGGTGAATGCGGTAGCGCACCTTCACGATGCGATTGCCCATCGAGGCGCTTGCGCCGCCACGCAAACCGACCGTCGATTCCGTGGTGCGGATCGTGCGCGGGCCGCGAATCTTCACGACCGGTGCGTCACCGATGAAGGCCGTGTAGGCAAGGCCGCCGATATACATCTGGAGGAAGCTGTTGCTGTTGGGTTCGCCGAAATACGGCTGGAAAAGGCCGAATGCATCGAGGGAGAAGGTGCCGGTCTCGCCCTCGGGCACGTCGAGGATCGACGCGATTCCGTTCACCTTCGCGACGAGGCGGCCGTTGCCGCGCTTGCCGCCGGTGGGATTCCATTCGTAGGACCATTTCAAGGAGTTCCCGGCGCGACTGACCGGAAGCACGAACGGCGCGCCAACGTAGGCCGTGCCGTCGGAAAACTCGAGCACGGCCTGGCACTCCACGGCCCCCTCGCCCGCTCCGTTGAACGCGATGCCGACACACTGGACGTAGCGGTTGAAACGCTGAGAGAAGTGCCCGACATACGCGGTGGTCACGAAGGGCGGACGCCCGCTCGCACGCAGGAGCGCAACCCGCCCGCTTGCGGAAAACGGCATGTTCCGGTCGAGCGCACCGCCGAGGAAGACGTCCGCGTAGCGGTTGAAATACCGCACCGGCCGCAGGATGCCGCCGGCCGCGCCGGTGCCGCCCGTCACCCGGGTCGGCTCCCATCCGTAGAATTGCGTGGAATAGGTTTGTTTCCAGTTCCTCGGTGAATCCGCGAATTGCTCGCCACGCATGTAGGGCACGGGAGCGGCATTCGCCACGCCCGCCACGAAGCAACCCAGAAGAACAAGAGCGGCGCGGACAATCATAAGCAATCCCCGCGCATCCTGCCCGCGATGTCCGGCGGTGGCAAGGCGGGAGCCGATAAAACTCCGCTGTCGCCAACCGGACGATACGGATGCTAGACAGCAACCGTGCCACGTCAGAAACGCAAGTCCGCCGGAGGGAAAAAGAAGAAGCTCCAGGCGGCGCTCGCTCCCTCGGTTCCGGAGCCGGCAACAGTGCCCACGCGCTGGGTGAAATTCGTTGTTGCCCTCTTTCTGCTCCCGCCCGCCTGGGTGTTGACGCAGACGTTCTTCACGGTGTTTGCCCGGGCGACGTTGCACGAGCAATTCTGGGCAACCGAGGAGTTCTGGTTCTTCGGGCTCGGCCTGCTGATCTGGCTCGTCGCCTTCTTCGCGCTGCCTCGACCGATGTGGATCTATGTCTTCGGCCACGAACTCACACACGCCCTGACCGTGTGGGCGATGGGCGGTCGTGTGAGCCAGATTCGGATCACCCCGAACGGCGGACACATCCTGTCGGACCGCGTGAACACGTGGATCGCTCTCGCGCCGTATTTTTTCCCGCTCTACAGCATCCTCGTGATCGCCATCTATGGCGCGGCCGGGCTCGTTTGGGATGTCACGCCCTTTCGCCCGGTGCTCTACATGCTCATCGGTGCGACGTGGGGATTTCATATTACCTTCACCCTCTGGATGATTCCGCGCGGGCAGACGGACCTGACCTATGGCGGCACGTTCTATTCGATCGTGATCATCTACATCCTGAACCTCGTGGTTCTCTCGATCTTTCTCATCGTGGCATCGGAGGGACTGACCTTCCCGTCGTTCGGGCGGGAATTGCTGCGGCATACGTGGGAGTTTCTGGAACTCACCACGCGGGTTCTGCAGACCGTGCGGCGTTGAGCGGGCCTCTCGAATTCCTGCTGACGCTCCAGGCGGAATGCGGCGGAGCGATTCCGATCGAGCGATACATCCGCGAGGCGCTGTATCACCCGGAGTTTGGCTACTATGCACGGAACATCCGCGGCGTCGGCCGGCGCGGGGACTTCGCAACCTCCGCAAGCCTGGGGACGGCGCTGGGCGGCGCAATCGCCCACTGGCTCTCCGCCAATCGACCAACCCGCGGGAAATGGCACGTCATCGAGGCGGGTGCGGGCTCTGGCGTTCTGGCACAGACGATCCTGCGCAGTCTGGGGTTTTTCGGGCGACTCGGCCTCGTCTACCACATCGTGGAGACCTCGCCGGTCCTGCGCGGGGAACAGCAACGCCTGCTCCGCGGCCGGCGGGTCCGCTGGCATGCCGACATGCGCGAGGCGCTCGGCGCCTGCGACGGGAGGGCCTTGATTCTCTCCAACGAATTGATCGACGCGTTCCCGTGCCGGGTCTTCGAATCCGACGGCACGCACTGGCGGGAGCTCGGCGTCCGCATCGACGGAGGAAGAATCTCGGAATGCACGATCGACCGGGAACCGCCGCCCAGCACGGCCTTCGAGGCACCATGCGTTCGCGGGCAGCGCGTCGAGGTCCAGACCACGGCGGCGGAGTGGTTCGCCTCGTGGTCCTCCGAAGCGAAGGACGCGAAGCTGCTCACGATCGACTACGGCGACACGATGCCCGGACTCTATCACCGCCGCCCCGGCGGCACCCTGCGCGCGTATTTTCACCATCAACGCTGCGAGGGGCCGGCGGTTTATCACCGGTTCGGAAAACAGGACATCACCTGCGACGTGAACTTCAGCGACCTCCGCGCCTGGACCGAACGCTGCGGATGGCGCACCGAGGCGCTCATCACCCAGGCCGCGTTCCTGCAGGATCACGGCGAACACGGCTTCAGCGGCCTGCACGACGCCCAGCTCGCGGCACACACCGGCGCGGGGGAGGCGTTCAAGGTGCTGGTGCAATCAAAGCAGGAAGGCGCCGGTTGAGTTCGGGAAGCGTTTCGCGGGAATTGCAAGATTCCGCAAAGCTATCTACACATTCCGCATGGCCCGAAAGCGGATCAAACGCGTGCTCGTCGCCGCGACGGATGACACCCCCCTCGGAGTTCCATTGCTCGACGGCATCACCGCCTTCACGAAACAGGCCGAGCCCTGGCTGATCTGCCCGACCAGCAACGGCGAACAACTCCTCGACATCGTCGAACACGTGAAGCCGGACGGCCTGATTGTCGCCCGGGTTTCCACTCCCCTCCCCATCGAGAAGATCGCGGCGCTGGACATCCCCTGCATCTTTGTCGGCATTTCCGAGGCCGCCGCAAACCGGCACCCCGTTCTCATCGGCGACCATCCCTTGATTGGCCGCACCGGCGCCAGCCACCTCCTGGAAACGCAGGCGATTTCCTACGGATTCGTCGGCTTCGCGGACACCGTTTTTTCCGAGCGCCGTCGCGACGCCTTCCTGGAGGAGATCCGCAACCGCGGCCATTCTCCGCACTCGTTCGACTTTCCGCCATTCGTCCCCGGCACTGACGCAATGAACCCCTACGGGCGCGAGGCCACTTCGGGCCACTTCGCAAAATGGCTGCTCGGTCTGCCGCGTCCGATTGCGCTCATGGCCGCCAACGACCAGCTCGCGCACCTGATCGCCCTGGCATGCATCCAGATGCAGCTGCGCATTCCCGAGGATGTCGCCCTGCTCGGTGTGGACGACATCCACCGCTACTGCCAGACCGTCTTCCCTCCACTCTCAACCATCCGTGCGCCGGTTGCGGAGATCGGCTGGGAGGCTGCGCGCCTGTTGAATGAATGGATGCACGGACGCCGGCCCGAGGCGGGCGTGCGCGCATTTTCCAACATCGAGCTCGTTGCGCGGCAGTCCACACAGATTCACCGCGTGGATGATGAGATCATCTCCCGCGCGCTCGTTTTCATTCAGGAAAACATCGAGCGGCACTTCAGCGTCTCGGATATCCAGGCCCATGTCGGCGCCTCCCGACGCACCCTTGAGCTGCGCTTTCAGGAAGTGCTTGGCCGCACCCCGCTCATCGAGATCCGGCGTCAACGCATCGAGCATGCCAAGAAACTCCTCGCCGACACGACGGAGCCGGTTCACCGCATCTCGAAACGCTGCGGATTCAACAGCACGACGCGCTTTTGCATCGTCTTTCGCGAGCAAACCGGCCAGCGCCCCCTCTCCTACCGGCGCAAGATCAATCCCTCCGTCCATCGCCGACACACCGAGAGCAGCGATCGCCAGGAACGCTAGCGGGCGTCCACGAGCACGCGCAGTCGGATGAATCTCCGGATCGCGTCGGCCATCGGAACATTGTCCCTCACGCGCACCCGGTTCATTCCGTCGCTCATGGGAGTCGAGCCGACAACCGTCGTGAACGCCGGACCCGACTGCCACGAAGCAAGGCTCGCGGAAACCTCCACGACATAGTGAATGTCCGGCGCATCGGCACGGGCCATGTAATCGAGCGAAAGATAATCGCTGTCGCCGGCGGTGATCCGGCCGGCCGTCGGCAGGCGTGAATGCGCAGGATCGGCAGGACCGAGCTTCATGGCATAGCGAAGGAGATTCGTGAGTCCGTCCGCACCCGGAATTCCATCCGGCGCCGCGGCCGGGTTGTCGATGCTGCCGTAGTGCTCGATCTGCCAGAGCTGAAAGGCCGTGAGCGGCGTGGCGATGATGCGAAACTCGTCGATGCGGACCTTCTCGCCAACGATCGACGCAAAGACACCGACCGCATCGACCTCCGTCGCGGAGAGCGGTGCGGTCGGGGCATCGCCAACCGCAAGCGTCGATGCGTCGAGCGTGCGCCACGCGGCCGGACTTCCGTCGAACACAAAGTCCTGCGGCGTCCAGACGCTGTTGCCGCTCGAGTCGGAGAACGTTTGCGCCGAGACATACCAGGAATCGCCGATCCGGACGGCCACCCGCGTCGTGTTCGATGGCGAGCCATTTCGCGTGTAAAAAGACACCCCTGCCAACGCGGACTTGTCCAGTGCGTCACCGACCTCCACCCAAGCGAGCACGGGGTTCACCACGGTGTTCAGCCCCATCACAAGGTAACCGGGCGTGCCCGCAGCGCCGGCGTTGTTGTTGGCAATGTTCGGCGAATTGAGCGGCACGGGAATGCTCGAAGTGTAATCGACCACCGCGCCTCCCGAGGATTTCCCAAGCGTCCGCCAGCCGGTCGCCGAGCCGATCGGCGTGTCCGCTCCGGCTTCGACGCCCTGCGTAAAATGCTCGATGAGCACATCCGTCCAGCCGGGAGTCGCAACGACCTCGGAAGAGTTTGCGCTTTCTGAAGACCCCACTGCGGCGACCACGTAATAATACGACGTGCCGTTGGTGAGTCCGTCGTCCGTGTAGCTCGTTCCTTCCGTGGTGCCCACCGTTTCGTATGGCCCGCCCGCAGTGAGGGAGCGCTTGATCGTGTAGCTCGAGGCCCCGGTGGCCGCTGTCCATTTCAACGTGACACTGCGATTGTCGGAGGTTGCGGAAAGCCCTGCGGGAACGGCCGGCGGTGGCGTGCCGGTGACCGTGAAGTTCAGCGTGAGCGCCTCGCCTGCCGTGGAGTTTTGGTAGGGCGTTGCCGTGAGCGTGTGAGAGCCGGATGCAAGCTCGACCGGCGCGTAGTCGTATCCCGGGCTGTCGCCGACGCCAGGCGCGTCCGAGGTCGGTGCGACGGTGTAGGGCCAGTTCGTTTCGGCGACCGTCCTGCCGTCGAGATTCAGCACCACGCGACTGACGACCCACGGGCTCGTATTCGCCCGGAGCGCGAGATTCGCCGGCAGCTTCGACCGATCGAGCACGGCATTCTGCGGGATCGGATCATACCCATAAATTGGTGCGTCGGTATCCGCGTCGAAGAGCGTGAAGCCCGTGACGCGTCCCGCGACCAGCGGCGGATTCGCCGGCTCGACCAGCCAGTGCGGCTGGGTGAAGGCGCCGTTTCTCGCGACGTCCCAGAATTCGAATCGCACCCATTTCGCATCGGAGAGGTCTGCATCGATCTCGATTGTCCCGCGGCCGAATTCGCGAAGATCCACGAGCGACTTCCTCACTTTGTGGACGCCGTCGTCGTTGCCCCAGGTGATCTCGGCGAAAGCCGGCGGGAAATACCATTCCACGTCGGCGGAGACGCCATTCTCCGTGACATCCCACGAGTGAATGAGCACCTCTCCCGTCGTCGTAAAGTATCGTCCGTTCTTCAACGCATCGACCACCGTGCTCCAGTCATCCTTCGGCGGCATCCCGGGCAGCTGCACGTAGTTGACGTTGAGGTGCGTGTAGAGCTCGTGATTCGGATGCGCCTCGAACGTGTCGGTTTCGCCGAATTGATATTTGCGATAGCCCCACTGCGCCGTGTCGTCCATCAGCTCGAACGACCGGTAGCCGAGGCGGTCCTTCGAAAAGTCCATCGGCATCGCCTTCCACCCTCCGGTTTGGAAAAGCGGATCGCGGTAAAAATCGGTGTCCACGTAACTGTCCGGTTCGAAGCGTGAGCCTTTCACCCGCGGATGCGAGCTCCACGCGATGCCACCCTCGTCCCGGAGGAGCTGCAGCATGCGCGAGGAGTCACCGACTTGATACACCACTGGATACGTCACACCATCGGACACGACATTGGTCTGCCGGTAGGTGCGTCCCCCCTGCCCCGGCCAGCCGGTAAAATAGACGGGCTTCGGAAACATGTAGGACCAGTGCCCGCCGAAGAAGTTGTTGTATTCCTCGCTCGGCAAAAAGAGGAACTCATCGTCCGAGTGCTGCGCGCAGAGCTGGAACATGTCGCGCAGCTGGGAGAGTCGCGGCTGGGTATTGTTGAACGGATTCCCAGGACCGTGAAACTCCTGGACGTTCGCGATCTGCACGCCGAGCGCCTTCATGGCCTGCTTGAATGGCGTGAAGAGATCCCGCCGCCGCGATCGCCACTCCATCACCATCTCCGGATGGAAATGGATGACCAACTTGTAGTGGCCATCGACCGGCTTGTAGAAGTCCCCGTTCGTGTAGGTCAGCACACGGTCGAGCGTCTGCTGCGGAGTCCCCGTCCCGATCAGCAGGAAAAAATCCATCCTCTGCGTGGCGCCCTTGGGCGCATCGATCCATGGCCGGTAACGCAGATCCGCACTCGGAGACATTCGCGTGCCGAAAAACGTCTTTCCCGCCTGCAGGTAGCCGAAGTTGTTGCTGAAGTCGGTGGGATACATCGCCGTGTGCGGCGGCGCCATCACGGCGAGCGTCCCGTTGCCCGCCGGGAAGCGGGCCATCATCGTGCGATGTCGCGCGGCGATCGCCGCCTCGGTGCCGGGCGCGGTCGCGCCAATCTGCGCTTTGGTGCGGACTTGAAACTCTCCGTTTTGATCGCGATATGCGATCGATTGAAGGTCGCCGAAAACGAGTGCGTCGAAGATGTAGGCCACCCACGGGTCGGTCACGGTCATTGACGCTTCGAACTGCACCATCGGACTGCCGGCGTAAACCGTGCATGCCAGCTCGCCCTGGTAGCCGTTCACCCGCAGCGGTGCGAAGACGATCTTCACGCGCGAGTCGCTCTCGCTCTCGACGCGCACCGAGGTGGTGTCGAGCTGCGAGAGGTGCGCGACGGGAGGCGGCTGATTCGCATCCACCCGTTCGAAGAAAATGTAAGGCGCGCTCGTCTTTGGCACGCGATTGCCAAGCGTCACGCGGTAACGCGGATCAACATCCTGCGCGACATTCTTGAATCCCCCCCCACCCGACTTCGCGGCGATGCTGCGAAGAAGCGGCTGCCCCGCCTCGAGATTGAACGCGATACGAAACTCGTCGCCGGCATTGTCCGGCCACGTCACCACGAGCGTATCGGGATCCGGATTTTCCACAACGATCGGCCCGCCCGACTCGTAACCCGACAGATCGACGGTGGTGGCAGCAGATGACTCGGAAGCAACCGTAAGCATCACGCCTGCGGTGAAAGCGGTTGCTAAGAGGAAATGGAATCTCGTCATGAACAATGGAAGTGGGATGGTGAAAAGGCGGAAAAGGCGCGCCCCACCAAACGCGCCTCTCCCGCGACTCCCGCAGCGTTTCGTGCGGGCCCGGCCGGTCTCAACGCTTCGCGTGGTTGCCACGCGCTCGAACCGCGAGGCCACCCAGAGCCAGCAGAACAAGCGCGCAAGCCGATGGCTCGGGCACGGAAAAGATCGGAACCGGGGCGACGAGGTTCTCCCCGGAAAGATCGAGATAGATGTCGTCGAGATAGAAAATGTCGTTGGGTCCAGCGCCGGTAATGCCGTTCACCGCAAGGAAATAACCGATCTCCGTCGCCGGGCGGTCTCCGCCGTTGCGAAATGCCATATCGTAGATTCCCGACATGACGCCCTGCAGTCGGATCGGCTCGGTATCGAACTCGGTCTGATAGTAGAACACCGAGCTGTTCGTCGCGGTGTCGATCACTTGATAGATCCCAAACCATGCACCGCTGAACCAGCTCACGCCCGTGTCGACCGTTCCACCGCCGTTGCGCGGGCGCAGGATGTCGCTCCCACTCGAGATGTTCACCTGCGACTGGTAGTTCGCGGCATTGTTCGCGCCATCCGTGAGCGTGCCAATGTCCGCGCCACCAAAGTTCACGTCGGGCAGGTTGCTCACGGACTGCCGATAGACCCGGTAGAAGAGCGTGGCCGTGGTCAGGTTGGCGATCGGCGTCGGCATGCCGGTGGCGGCATCGACAAACTGTCCGGTGAACGCATATCCCTGCGCATCAAGCTGAAGGAGCCGGTTGGCGGGATTCGTGGGATCGAGGATCACCGTGTATCCACCGTATCTCGCCGCTGGATTGTTGATGTCCTGCTGGGCGACGATGAAGTTTTCGTTCGGGTTTGAATTCCCCGCGATATCGTAGCCGATCGGCAGACTCTCGAAGTTCTGGTAGAGCGTGTAGGCGGCGTGCGCTGTGGGAGAGAGCCCCAGAAGCGCGATCATCGCGGCGCAGCGGAGCGTTACGGGGTTTGGAAGCGGTAGGGAAAACAAGGATTTCATGGAGGACGAAGGTTCGGGGGGGATCTGAGGGGGCCGCCAACACCCGATGCCGGCGGCCATGGATGGGGATGGAGGTTTAGCGGACGCGATGACGACGGCACCGAGCAACGACCACGACTCCGCACAGGACGGACAAGGCATATGCTGCGCTGGCCGGCTCCGGAACCGAGGTGATCGATACCGGTGCGACGAGATTGATGTTCGTCGTGTCGATGTAAATGTCGTCCAGATAGAAGATGTCGTTCACTCCCCCACCCGGCAGGCCATTTACCGCGAGGAAATAACCGATGTCGGTCGACGGACGGGAGACGCCGTTTCGAAACGCCATATTGCTGGGCGAACCTCCCGGGCCGGTCAGGAGGATGGGCACTGGATCGAACTCGCCCTGATAGTAGAACTGGGTCGTGTTTGCCTGCGTGTCGATGACCTGAAAGATCCCGAACCACGTGCCGGAACTCCAGTGGACCCCGGTATCCACCGTGCCACCGCCATTGCGCGGTCGGAAGATGTCCGTCGTTCCAGCCATGACGCTGCCGCCGGAAACATTCAGCTGCGACTGGTAGTTCCCCGCGTTGTTCGTGTTGTCCGCGACGCCCGCCAGGTCAGCCCCGCCAAAGTTGATGTCGGGAGTGTTGTTCACGGACGCGCGATAGATTCGGTAAAACAGCGTGCCCGTCTGGAGATTGACGATCGGATTCGCGGTCCCCGTGGACGCATCCACGATTTGCCCCGAAAAGGCGTAGCCGACGGCATCCAGCTCGAGCAGCTTGTTGCCGGAGTTCGTCGGATCCAGAATCACCGTGTAGCCGCCGTAGCGTGCGCCGGAGTTCCCGGCGCCGATATCCTGCGTGGCCACTGAGAGGTTCTCGTTCGGATTCGAGTTGTCGGCGATGTCATAGCCGACCGGAAGATCCTGGAAGTTCTCGTAAAGCGTCCACGCCGCCTGCAGTGGCGCAATGCCCACCGCGATGGCTGCGATTCCCAGGAGCATCGGGAACCGGCGGTTAACAAGAGCGCCGGTGCGGGGGGAAGCTTCGGACCGACGGGAGGATGAAATATTCATATTCAGCAGGGGATTACGCCTGCTGATAAGTCTCCAACCCGACTACCGTCAATTAACTTTTTCTATTTTACGTAATATAATTTTTGAGGTTTCGCGATTCTCTTCTAGTTTTACCGTTGTCGCGAACTTTTATTTATATTTTGCGCATCATTCAGCACCGCTGATAAATTTTCGATTTGCGCATCGGAATGGATCGATGTCGCAACGATTCGGAGACGCGCCTGAAACTTCGGAACCGTCGGAGGACGGATGGCGCCCACCCAGAATCCTCTGTCGGCCAGATGCCCCGCCATCGCCATCGTCCGCTCCTCATCTCCAGTGGGTATGGGAAGAATCGCGCTCTGCGGCTCCGGCTGACGAAGTCCCGACGCCAGCGCGCGAATATTCCGCCAGAGCGTCTGCCGGGCCGACTCCATTTCGCCACGCTCCAGCAACTGCAACGCCTCCCTGGCGGCTGCGGCGGCGGATGGCGCGGGTGCGGTGGAGAAAATGAAACTGCGGGCGCGATTCACGAGAAAATCGATGAGCTTCGAGCTTCCGCAGATCGCGCCGCCGGAGGATCCCAGCGCCTTGCCCAGCGTCGCCATCTGCACGTCCACGCGGTCGGTCACGCCCAGCTCCGCCGCGAGTCCGCGCCCACACGGTCCGATCACCCCCGCCGCATGCGCCTCGTCGAGAAACAGCCACGCGCCGAAACGGTCCTTCAACTCGACAATCTCGCGTAGAGGCGCGCGGTCGCCATCCATGCTGAACACGCTCTCGGTCACCACGAGCACCCGCGCTGCCGGATGCGTCTCGCGGGCCCAGTTGAGCAGTCGCTCGAGTTTCCCGAGGTGATTGTGCGGGAACACGCGAATCGTCGCCTCACTGAGCCGCGCGGCATCCACGAGGCAGGCATGGCTGAGCTTGTCGAGAATCACGATGTCCCCTTTCCCGACCAGCGCTGGAATCGTTCCCAAGGCCGCGGCGAACCCGGATGCAAACGTGAGCGCGGCCTCCGTGCCCTTGAACCGCGCCAGCGTCTCCTCGAGCTCGGCATGCGGCGCGAGGTTGCCGCAGATCAGCCGCGCGGATCCCGAGCCCGCTCCGAATTGCTCGATCGCGGCGGCGGCCGCTGCGCGAAGTCGCGGATGGTTCGCGAGGCCGAGGTAGTCGTTGGAGGAAAAATTGACGAGCGTCCGGCCGTCGACCACGACCTCTGCGCCCTGGGCGGAATCCACACGCCGCAGCGACCGGTGAAGATGCTGCGCGGTGATCCGCTCCAGCTCCTCTCCGATCCAGCGGTCGAAATCACTCATCATCTGCGAGCAGTTCGACCATCTCGCGGGTCGCCTGCTCGATGCCCACAAACGTCGCGCGCGAGACGATGGAATGACCGATGTTCAACTCCGCGAGATGCGGGATGCGCAGGATCTTCGCGATGTTCGTGTAGTTGATTCCGTGGCCGGCATTCACCCGCAGTCCGAGCGAGTCGGCCAGCTCCGCCGCGGCGATCAGGCGGAAAAGCTCGTCATCCTGCGCACCGCCGGAGGCATTCGCAAACGCCCCGGTGTGCAACTCGACGAATTCCGCGCCGAGACGCGCCGCCGCTTCGACCTGCTCCTGCTCGGGATCGATGAACAGGCTTACCCGAATGCCGGCGTCCTGAAGTGCACCAACCGTCGGCACGAGCGCATCTTCGTTGCCCGCGCAATCCAGTCCGCCCTCGGTCGTGACTTCCTCGCGATTCTCCGGAACAAGGCAAACGTCGGCCGGCTTCACCTTCAGGGCAATCTCGAGAATCTCCGGGGTGTTGCCCATCTCGAGATTCAACTTCGTGCGAATCGCCTTCCGCAGTTCGAAGATGTCCACGTCCTGGATGTGCCGGCGGTCCGCTCGCAGATGCGCGGTAATGCCGGCAGCGCCTCCGCGCTCCGCCGCCAGTGCGGCCTCCACGGGATCCGGCTCGGCGTTCGGCGAGTCCAGCATGTCGCGATACCGGGCCTGCCGGATCGTCGCCACGTGATCGATGTTTACCCCGAGTGAAATCATGTCATTGCGACGGTGAAGCACCGCCGTCCTTGCAGGTTCAGTTCTAGTGCCGGAAATGCCGCACGCCGGTGAAGACCATCGCCACACCGGCTTCGTCCGCGGCCTTGATCACTTCCTCGTCGCGCACGCTGCCACCCGGCTGGATCGCCGCCGTCGCACCGGCTTCCGCCGCGGCAAGCAGGCCATCGGGGAACGGGAAGAAGGCGTCGCTGCAAACCGCGCTGCCCTTGAGGGACAGACCGGCCTCCTTCGCCTTCCAGACCGCGATCCGCGAGGAGTCCACACGCGACATC
>CALGTD010000104.1 GCA_937901895.1 uncultured Spartobacteria bacterium
AGCTGCAACATCGTGTCTCCCAATGTTGCCTTCACGGGCTTCGCCAAGGTGGGAGACGATAATTTTTTCGGGCTGAACAGCGCCGTCCTGCCGCGAGTCTCAATTGGCAACGGCAACACGATCGCGGCCGGCATGATCGTCGACAAGGACGTCGGGAACGGAGAAGTCGTCTTTTATCGATTCAAGGAGCGAATCGTCGCGGTGGCCAAGTGAATCTCGGTGAGCCGGATGTCGGCAAAGACTCTTCTTCGTTCTGATTTGAGCGCGATCGTCATCGAAGCCGTTCGCGTCGAGCGAACTGAGCATACGCATCGTGTCGTGGCGTCGATTGTGGACGGCGATCGACGCCGTGACCTGTTCTTCTCCGTGTTTCCGAGCGCGCCGATTGCTTTGTCGTCGGACTACTGGCCCAAGCGGCGATGGACGGACGGGACATCGAGAGCCGTGTGCCGGTGACCGAGAGCCTGCTTTTCCAGCTGAATCGTTTCTGGTGTGCGAGAATCGCCAAGGTCTATGGCCAGCGGGTTATCAGTGTTTCCGCCCGCAATGCCCCCGCGGTGATCCGCGCGGCGAATGCCGTCGGGACGGGAATGACCGGCGGCGTCGATAGTCTGTATACGATTTGTGAGTATTCGAAAACTGGATGCCCTGCGCATGACGTTACGCATCTCTGCCTTTTCAATGTCGGTGGACACCACATCGCTTCAGAGTCCATGGAAGAGATTCGGCAATTCCGGGCGAATCTCGCCCGGAAGTATTGTTTGGAGTTCGGATACTCGTTTGTGGAGATCGACTCGAACCTGCATGATTTCGCCCCCAATTACCCGCGATATTTCAGCCTGCTTAATGCGGCGGCGATCATGTCTCTGCCCAAGCTATTCGCGCGCTACTATAACTCCTCGGGGTGCTCGATTAATACCTTCCACCTCACCGCAACAGACTTGGCGCATTTTGAAACGTTCGTGCTCGATGTGGTGTCGACGTCGACGCTGAAGTTCTACTCCACGGGAGCTGAGGTCTCGCGATTCGAAAAGGTGAAAGCCTTGATCGAGTTTGCGCCGTCGTATCGCTACCTGAATGTCTGCAACACGCATGCGCACAACTGCGGTGTCTGCATCAAGTGTCTGCGGACGTTGTATGCCCTCGATCTCCTGGACGCCTTGGACAAGTATCGCGACGTCTTCGATGTGGAGGCGTATCGTAGGAATCGCGCGCGGTATTTGGCGGAGTGCTGGGTGAGGGCGCTGCTCGCGCGGGATAGTTTCGCGCAGGAACTCTATCCGCTGCTCAAAGCCAAATATCGCGTGCCCATCCTGGCCAAACTGCGCGCGGCGGCACGGTTCATCCGCTCCCGCACCAAGCAATACCGCCCGTCTTACATCAGGTATCGTCTGGCCGGCGGTAGGGCGTGAGATGAAGTCAACGGTAAGGACGTGAACATCGCCCTCAAAACAGCCTACTTCGGCTGGTTGTTACAGACCGCAGAGTGGCAATCCGCCAACGCCAGCGTCGAACGACTCGCCTCGCAGAGCGGACGTTCAGCTCTGCGTTTGTGGTGCGATCTGCTGTGGTGCGCGTTCTGGTATGGCGCGACGTTCGACGACTACTTCCTCCTGCGCTTTCACGAGAAAACGGAGACCGAGCGGAGCACCTACATCACGATGCGCGAGTGGCGCCATCACCGGAAGCGGGTCAATCGCGAGTCGCACGTGAACCTGTTTCGCGACAAGGGCCTTTTTGCGGAGCGTTTCCGAGAGTTCTTTCGTCGCGAAAGCTGCGATTTGCGGAAAGTCTCCAAGGAGGAGGCAGTGGCGTGGATCGCGAAACGAGACCAAGTCGTTGGCAAACTTCCCCTCGGTTTGCAGGGGATTGGGATCTTGAAAATCGCGCCGCAGGAAGTCGGCGGCGCGGAGGCCGCCTGGCAGCGATTCGTTGAGTCAGGCGCGACCTTCCTCGAGGAACTCATCGTGCAGCATCCGGCTGTCGCACGATTCAATCCCGAGTCCGTGAACACGGTGCGGGTGATCACGCTAAGGCATCGCGATCGCGTGGAAATCATGTGCGCGCGGTTCGGCATCGGGA
>CALGTD010000105.1 GCA_937901895.1 uncultured Spartobacteria bacterium
ACTGTCTCCCAATAGATTACACAGCTCCAAGCCGTCTAATCTAGGAAAGACCCAATCAAAATTACTCTAAGCCAAAGTGCGAAAAATCTTGGACACTACCCGTTTGCACTATTCATGACGGTGATGTATTGGTGTTAAGAAATGCACAGTGAAACCGTCTTCAAACTTACCAAAAAGCCAGCTTAGATCTTGGCCTTTAATAACTGTGTCAAATACAGTGGTGCATCGTCCGTCCGCTCCGCAAATCTCTAATGAGTCTTCCTGCAATCTCCAAAATGCTTCGTTGCCATGACGTTCTCCAATAATTCTACCATAGTCAGCAAGCATGAACCGCGAGAGATCTGGACCTAAAAACCTGCCGAAGTCTAAAGGTATATTTAAGAAAGATTGAATATCATTCAATTCTAAGGGGCGAGGTGAATATGTCATCAATGCATCCATGATCTCCTTATTGTGTGAAGAAAGGTCGTCGGACCGAAGGTAGCGAGAAACGGTGCGCTTGATCACATCCAATGTATTCCGCTTACTTATAACACGCTTTTGTGAAGCGGGCGGATGAAATGTAGAAAATATATCCTTTCTTAATAAGACACCAATTCCAAAACATGATTCCAGAATCTCTTCCGAATGTTCAAGAAATTCGACTACATGAAATTCCCTCCTGAGATGCTCCACATTATCGTTCCACCATCGAACTACGTCAGGACAACTTGTTGCACAGATATCGTGAAAGAAAATAATTCCAGCATGATCTTTCACTGCATAAAAGTCGTCGCCCACCGCAGGATAAGAGTGGTCGCCATCGATCATTACTAAATCAAACCATTGGTCCTTTACAAAAGATTTGAAAACTTGGCTCTGTGAACTGCACGCTAATAACTGACACGTGACAGATTCTGGACTCAATATGCTGTATTGCCGGAGGCTGTCTGGAATCGCAATATCAACTGCAATCGCTCGGCTCAAACCGGAAGTTCGATGTAATATCTCAACGATTGTTTTGAAGGCACCTCCTTCGGCAACTCCAATCTCTAAATATGACTTAATAGAAAATTGCTGAATCCACGCCAAAAAATCGGCAAATTGGCGTGGGGATTGCAGGATCTTCAGACCATCTCCGCAATGCTGTCGTAAATGGAAAGGGAACTCGTAAGGTAAAACCTCATGAAACCCCAAGAACGGTAGCAGTTCGGATTCCAGAAATATCTGATCGCGCAAAAGATTGGGATCGACCCAGCGGATCGGCAAGAAAGATTTTGAATACGGCTGATTCATGCTCCTGTATTCTATCTTATGCGTCGCAAATGGGAAGCGATTTATCAGCAAGCCGAATATGATGATTTCCGATTGATTAAAATATACAAACCGTTTAACATTTCGCTTATGTCAGAAGTATTGGTCGTTCAAATCGATAATCGCCCCCGCGGCCGATATCTTACTAGCAAAGAATTGACGCTTCCGCCTCGATGCGACGATCGCGGCATAATCAAGGAAATTAATGAAGGACTGACAAATAAACTGGATTTCTGGTCTGTCGCTTCTTTGATTAATGAATATAAATGTGATGAGCTAGGCTGGAATTATATATGGCATAAAACCGAGCAAAATGAACGTCATGTAACCTGGAATAAAGTGAAAGGGTTAACTGAGATTTTACTCAATACTGACGAGCGCATTATCCTTTTCTTGGATTCTGACGCTTGGATCCGCGACCAGCTTCGACTTCGAGAGATTATTAGAGAATTTGAAATGGGCTATGCGAAACTTTTATTCGCGCATGAACCTGAGATTCGTTATAACACCAAGGTCAGCACAGGCTGTATAGCGATGAAAAACGACAGGGAGGTTGCCGATTTTTGGAAAAGAGTCTGGGAAGAGCCAACCATAAATACAAAGTTTCACCAATATCTTTATGAATGGTGTCATGAGCAAAGGATAGTGGACGAAATCTTGTCTCGTAACTCCTTTAAGAATGTAACGATATTTCCCGCTGATATCTTGAACAGCCCTTGTGGCAGCGTAGTGCGTCATTGCTGGTGGAAGGAGTTTTGCTGGGAATTGGTAATTGATGAGCTTTTTGTGTTATTATGTAGACAATTGAAACATTCTTCAAAGATATCATGAGCGAAAGCATCCTATATTTAGAAGTAAGAAAAGCCTTTAGAAGCCAGGAGTTTTGGCGACCGACAATAGATGAACTTATGATATTTATCGGGATTCCAACGGAATTTGGAAGATTACCAGCCACTCATCTTACATATCTCTTTCTTGAGTGTCCAAATAGAATCTATGGGATCCGTCATCCGAATGAACACTCATGGGAACTTAGTTCTGATGGCATCCTAATCAAGAACGCGGAGGGAATTATCACTACACGTTTCAATCTACTGCTCTCAACGAAGAATCAGCAAGTGCTGGTGGGAGAGTTTTTAGACGGGCGAGTGCTTCATTATTTAAGGCCTGCCTCTCACGAGAAAAGTCCATCGTTGAAAGTGCGCCCATAACCAAACAAAGAAAAATCATGCTGGTAAATATCTAGCAACAGTTCCTGCACATCATCCGTGAAAGCTGGAACCTTATGGTTAGTTAACACGTTTTTTTGAGGTAGTATAGCGGAAGGAGGAATTAACAATTGAAATTCATTAAAGATGGAGCGCAAATCGGAGTCAATATTTTCAAATTTGAGGACTCTAGTCGGAATTTGGATGCCGTTTCTAAAAATATATTTATTTTGAGGTAACGCATGGACGAAACGGCAATCCGTCTCCCCTAGACGACGAGTTGCGGCTAGATATTCCATGAAAGACATATTTTGATGTTCGATGTGGGTGTTGAACCAATTGAATGCGGAAATTGCTCGAGTTACTGGGTGCCGCACAACAGTGAAGGAGTGAAAAGCATCGTCAGTCAGTAGACTCCAAATAGCAGGAAACCAGCGATCAATTTCTTCCAAAGTAAGATGTGCAAGATCGATGCCATTACTTAATCCGAAGTATTCAATCGCATCCGGGTAGAATCGTTTCAAAAGGAAATTTACGGACATCCCCGCTGTCTTTGGATTGTGAATGTGTATAAGCCTTGCTTGAGGAACTATTAACATAACATATTCAATGACTCAACGCTTGTGCGGTCCATATACTATGGGCAAAATTCTCCCAAGCGGAAAACCATCGCGCTAAATGCGCAGGCATATACGGGAACCCTGTTCCACAAATTAAACCATGCATTGGACAAATCCGTAGAGCTAAGTCAAGATCAGATTCTATTCGGTCACCCGAAAGTTCGACATTGATAAAAATAATATCTGGCGGTTTACCATTGAGAGATGCGTATATTGCCGCTTCTCGTTGCCCATCATCGGGAATCCATTCCCATTTTTCACAAAAGCGGCAAAGATTGACTGATAACATTTCATGATTTACAGCTGCGTCCCAACGTCCATCGCAAGCGTCGAGAGAAATAACCTTATTTGCCCCTCCAGCAAGCCAGGCAAAAGTGGTCTTGCCTTTGAAGCATCTTATTTCCAGAATTGTCTTATCAGAACTTGATCTTTCGTAAATCCATTCCAAATCAGCAGCCTCGATATTGCCCTCTATAAAAAAAGCGGGAAGTAGCTCAGAATGCAAGGTCTTGACGCGCATAGCAATCCTAATGGTTGATATATCCTTCGTTATCCGAATAAGATGAGATTTGCCTCACAGGGAGCATTTCGGGAGCAAAAAAATGAGGTTCGGCATGATATAATGTCATTAACCCCCAATCGAAAACTGTATTTGGCTCTGCCGTTACTGCGTCCCATACACGCCTGATTCCGGCTTTAGAGTATAACGCAAGCGGGCATTCGAAAAATCGCCAGAGGCGAACTATACCCGGCATGATTTGCGAAGGAGGGGAAATATGATAGCCACCGAATTGGACACCCATCCATCCTTGCGGAAGTCTTTCCCACAGGTATTCAAACGTGTCATCAAAACTTGGAATGATCGGATCCTCACTGGTGCTCGCCAAGTCAATGTCGTCTTCGATGACCATCAGATAGTCCACTTCGTCTATGATGCCTTTTTCTAAAATGGCTAAATGGCTTGCTTTAGATGCCCAATAACCATGGGACTGGTGATACCAAGAAGGTTTTGCTGTATTTGCTGGGCTGAACGCCGACCATCGTTGCGGATTCCAATCGGTCAAAACGCGGCTTGACCTAATTTGTTCCTGCACATTGAGCAACCTATCAGTTCTGGAATCGAGGTTGATGAAATACGCAGCGCGCTTATGATTTAGTGTACTCATGCATGTTCAATGCTCGGACGCGGTATAGAATACATTCACCGTGCTGTCAAACAAGACATCGTGGCAGTTGGAGATTTGCGTTTGTCGGGCACTGAATGCTTGGAAACAATATTTTGGAGCAATCTTCACCGCATTCAGCTAACCGGGCGAAATAAGATTCTTCCTGACCTTCACGAGTGGATCGTCTGTTCAAACAAGTTCATATCAGCCGCGTAAGCCTGGTATGGTTACCCACATTGAGACGATTACTCAACCGGTTCGATACATTCAAATTCTCTTATTCGGTCGGATAACGTTGCTTCTCATCTATTCTCACACAGAGCTGACGCGCACTCCCCCAATCCGGCATTTTGGTCGACATTGGGCATGGATGTCTCTGTATGCTAAACGAATTGGAAAAAAGACCTTGACAGAGTTGGGTGAAACAGGTGCATTCTCCAATCAAGTACACCCCTGTTTATGGCAAGCTCCTCCAGCAACAGCAGCAAAAGTAGCAGCAACAGCAGCAGCAGCTCGGGTTCCATCTCGGTTACATTCGTGTCGTTGGTCCTCGCGCCATATCCGGCTGCGAATTTGATCGGAGAGTTCACTGCGCTACGAATTAATCTTCATGGCGGCGCTACACATCATGGTATAGTCAAGGTATCTCCGGGTAGTGCTCGGAATCGAGTAAGAATCCGGCTCTTTCAGACGCTTAATTCGATAACGGAATCAGATAAGCCGGTTACATGGACCGACAGTCCGAGACAGGGAAACGATACGAAATTTAATAACTATTCAGGACCAGACAAGGCGAAAAATGTTGGCATCGATCAAATCGAAATTGAGAGCTCGGACGCCCCTGGAGCCGACGGAGGTAGGGGGCTTTGGGAAAATACCATCCCTCCAGGCAAAACGACATTCGATGCAAACTTCAACGTTTATCTTCAATATTCAATCGATGGCAAACCGTTTCAGACCATCGGTAAAGCTACGTGGGCTGTGCATTTCATCGCTGTTTTCCGACTCAATTCACAAGGCGACCTCGAGCTAACTACAGGGACTTCGACAGGACCAGTCACGACGGTGGCGCCAGGGGCATCGTCTCATGAATCACCTGTCGCGCCCTCCTCACCCTACTAATACAATGAGAAAGTTGTTCATTTATGTCATGTGCGCCTTGATGGCGGCAGTCTTCGTAACGCATGCATCAACGGAGTTGGTTTCGAAGAATTTACGAGATTCCGAATGGATAAACAGCTATCTTAAGCTAAAGAATTCTGTTGAAAATTGCAAGAAGCTCACTATTAATGCGAAACCATCAGAGATGCGGTTTGCTGCCAAAGACCTTGTCGAGTCTTTTCGCAGAGTTGAATTGCAAATGAACTCGGCCTCAGACAAGCAGCTACTGGCAAAAAGACTCGGAAAGATAGTAATTGTTAACGAGGCGGCAATTAATCATGTTGCTGTTAAGTTCAACGACGAGGAGGAGAACCAAGACTCGGGCGGATTCTTCGTTGAAGACGCTACCCCGGATAATGCACGACGCCTTTGTGCTGAAGCCATGCTAATGAAAAGAAGGCTAACGGTGTTGCTAGAGGATGAGGCTCAGTGACATCTGATCTATCGAGATGATATCCATTGGGCAGCCGGTCCTCACTATAGGAAAAGAGTGACATTGTCAGTAGTGGGATACTGCAATCCCCGCTGAGTAGGAATTTTGGCGCTGTAAATTATGGGCTATCATGAGGCGTTCGAGCAAGTCTGGGTAATCAATCTCAAGAGACGCCCGGAACGGCTGGAGAGGTTTTTTTCCGACCTGAGGAAGGCGGGATGGCCGTTCAAGGATCCCATGGTTTTTTCGGCTATAGACGGTGATAAGGTTGGGACTCCGAAATATTGGCAAACCGGTGGAGGAAGTTATGGCTGCCTACGTTCTCATTTGACGATACTGGAGCGCGCGATTCAGGATGATGTCTGCTCGCTCCTGGTTTTAGAAGACGACGCAACATTCATGCCTGACTTTGGCGAACAAGTGGAGCGTTTCTTGAAGAGTGTCCCTGCCGATTGGGACTGTCTGATGTTAGGCGGCCAGCACGTTAACTCGACTCCGACTCCAATCGCGCCAGGAATCGTGCGTGCCGGCCATGGCGGTGGAATCCAGAGAACGCACTGCTATGCTATTAGAGGAACTGCCCCGATGTTTGAGTTATACCGGACGTGGGCTAATGCGGCTGTTCATTGTGATTGGGTTATGGGTCCATGCATGAGCAAGTTCAACACGTATGCGCCCGAACCGTTCCTAGTCGGACAGGCACATGGATGGAGCGACATTTCGGGCCAACAGAATCCGGCAAAGTTTTGGCGTCCACCAACGGGGAAAGAGCCGGTTGTCCTCCTAAAAGCCGAAAGAAGGGTGATGGAGGGCCTTCAAAGAGTAGGATGGCATGGAGGATATGATAGGGACCCAGAAACAGGAATCGATGTTGGATTGCTGGCTATCTTTTCGAATAAGTTGCGAGAGTCGGAGAAGCTGGAACGGCTGAGGCAATGGATTGAGATGATTCAATGGGAAGTTGCATCGATGGCCGATCCTGCGATTTGCACTGTCTGGTATCCTGATGTTGAAATCGAGATGCTTCGTGAAGCGACGACGGGAGCGGTGATAGAGATAACTGCTGGCTCGATTTCCGAAGCGCTCAGCAAGCTTCCCGAAGATATAAAAATGCCGAACTATCGCCGAATTCCTCTTGTAATTCTCAGAAGTAGCAGGCAGGTAATGGAAGATTTACGCCTAGAGGGATTTCATACCGGATTTTCTCGAGATCCGATCACGGGGGAAGATTGCGGTATCCAAGAGGCTTTCACGGCGGCAGTCACAAAAGAAGAACTTCGTGCCCGACTTCACCGTGTTGTCAGAGTGTTGGATGCGGAAGTCTGGCGCACGGCCAATGGCGTGGCTACCGTATGGCACCCACACGTAGAGCCTGATTTGTTTGACAGCGAGGAGTTCGAGGTCCTTGAGATTCAAGCTGCCACTGCGGCAGACGCGGTCAAATTGAGAGATATGCGGCTTGCACGCCCAGCTTGCAACTTATGAAAGAGGACATGAACAGCACATATGGAAGCCCGACGCCTTGCGAATCTTCGGAGCCCGGTCCTTGGCTTGTCACCCATGTGCAAGCGCAACTCGATGAAATGGCCGGAGCGTGTAACGAGCTGGAGAGGGCTGGAAGGAGCATCAAGTTCATTGTGCCGATCCCAAACCCAGATCAACACGCCTATGAACGTGCCACAATGGCTATCGCGATTTTCTCTCTTCCGAAAAGCCACCAATCATAAGGTCATCAATCCATCAACGGCTTTAGCAGGTGCGTTCCTAGGGGATGAATCGGGGATCACCTGCGTCTCCGCCTCGGCCTCTTCTCTACGGATTGGCTGATGCCTCGTGCGCACCGTTGGCTCGCTTCTGAAGCCAGTCGGTTCCCCGATGATGCGCTCCATCGGGTTGTTAGCGCGCAAGCAGCGCTCGAAAGCTCTCCCGCAAAAATCGCATAAAAATGCTGATGAAAGAGCCGGAATGATGCAGATGTAGCGCGAATGTGCTGGCGGTGACAAGATAGCAAAAAATCCTTGACTGGTGAGCCATGACGCATTAGTGATATATTTATGGCTTCCTCCTCTTCTTCTTCGAAGTCTTATTCATCGTCGTCCTCATCCTCTTCAAGGGGCGGCATCAGTTTGAACGAGGACAATCTGAGCTTTACGAACGCCTATGCAGATGATTGGGAACCGCTCACAGTCGGCTTCACCAATCGCACCGGCATAGCGGTGCATAGTGTAGAAGTGACTGGCTCCTCTGGAAACCCGATTGATGTAGTATCCGTCCAGCCTCAAGCATCTACAATTACAATGCAGGCTAGTGACACTGTTGAAGAAGAGGGCAAGCAGACGTCATTAACGGCAGTTTTCAAAGATATTTCCGGTTCCACAATCGGCAGTGTAGATTTTAGCGCGGAAATCATGAAGACGGTGAGGTTTACGTTAACCACTGCTGCTGATGAGGTAAGCGACTCCGTGTATGAGGATGAGTATGCCGGTCTTGCTATTCCCAAGATTAAGGAACTTGCATCCGGACAGGGCTTTAATGGCAGTCAGGCAGATATTATATCCAACCTTGCCGGCACGCAAATGCAAGGTAAGGGATCAGAGGTTAAGGCTGGTGTCAAAGGGTCGATAAACGTCCCTCCGGGACAGAATGAGTCCGTTCATCTAGATATAACCGGAACTGTTGAATTGACAATTGCAAGTGGAACAGCAAGTGCAACAATTAGAGGGTCACAGTCAGCGGTATTCCGATCTGGTGATAATAACGATAGCTCATCCACTGCCGTGAGTGGACATTTCGAGGCATTTTTGTCTAATCAACTAACTCTTACACTCGACGCCGGCTTTCAGTTTCACAGCCAAGATCCCGCAGGCTCCGGGGAAGCCACCTTGGATACTAATATAAGTGTTGGAGCGCAAATCTCCTTTTAGTCAAGGAAAAAGCCATGATTTTCTAATTCACCGATGCTTCGCTATGTTGGAATTCTAATATCTTTCCTTTCGATTACTCCTCGCTACGGAGTATACAGCGAAACTATTTTTCGAGAGGATATATCGATTTTATCGGCACCAGCGGTAGTAGATGGCCGGATTGATCAGCAGGAGGTCGGTATCATTGTAGACACCGGTGCTGAACTATCAGCGATCGATGGAGAGTTAGAGAAAAATGGAACTGTTGGAGTCGGTATTGCCAATATAAGAGATATCCATGAGCAAAAAATTTCGGCAAGACAGGTCGACATCGAGTGCTTGAATTTTGGCGATCATGTATTCAGAAACATTGAGGCGGTCTCATTCGATTTTTCCCCGTTGCGACAGATGTATGGGGATCGAATTAGAGGGATAATAGGTTTCAACGAGTTGGGGAAAGGAAAACTCTTCTTAAACTTCAGTCAAAAGGCGATCGAATTGCACACTGATGATTGGCGAATTGACAACGGCGACTATCATGAAGCTCGACTCTTTCACCGGAAGCCAAGATTGCCATATATAGAAACCAGCTTTTTTGGTTCAAAAAGATCTTTTTTGATCGACACTGGTTTTGACGGAACGATCCAGCTTCCCGCTGAACTTTTCGACGAATTAGTAGAAGCAGGCAGAATCGAGCTAAGACGAACTCCGATGCGAATCATGGGAGGCACGGGGGTGATTGAATCGGTGCGTAGCGGTTGGCTTCTGGAAGGCTCACTCATGGGAAAAGATTTGACTGGAATTCCGGTCGACACTGCTCAGGAAGCAAAACTTGGTCTAGAGTGGCTGTTCGGATTTGATGTGGAATTGGATATGGCGGCGGGAAAGATTAGATATAGGCTAATCAATGATCCTACGCCACCAATAGACTGGAGATTGATGCTTGGTGCGCGCCTTTCATTTCATGCGGAGGGAGCAAGACTAGAAAGCCTGAAGCCAGGAGGTGGGGCCGCTGAGAATGCTGGATTGAAAGTCGGTGATTTGATTGTGGAGTTTGGTGAGTTGTCTGCGAAGCAGATGAGCAATGGAACTTTAGCTACAATCGTTGAGCAAGCAGCTGGCGGAACGCTGAGCTTAAGAGTCAAGAAGGCATCGGACGAGCTTCCAGTTATAGTCGAACTAGAATTACCAGATGCAGTCTCTAAGTGGGAATTTCCGGGTCGCGGATCTCTTTAAGTATGAAACTTTAAGTATGAAAAGGTCGCCTGGAAAGTCTGTATGGCGAATACTGTTAAAGATTTCACTGTCGAGCTAATCGAATGAATCAAAATAAGCTCGACGTTATTTAACCTTTCTCCGAGACTGAGCATCTAGATGACGATCCCCCCATTTTGCGAGATGCGAAGATCATTCTTGTGATGATTTTTAAACTCTGGTATCTTCTTATATCTCCTCTATTTCGACTCTTCGGATTTATCGAGAGCCGTGGACTGCTCGCTCTTGAATAAGAAGCGATGAGTGGTTCCATCCCAGTCAACTTCGGCGGACGTGCAATCTTTAAGATTGTCTATTCCTTCAAGGATATAGGTTGCGTTTGCGACCTTGCCAATACTTGATCCAAACTCTGACAGATACTTTTGCTTCTCATTCATTCTCCGCAATCGAATTTCGCTTTGAGATCGAAAAAGCCGAACCTGGATGTCATCATAAGAGATGCGCATTTTCTCGGGCACGCAGAAGGCTATCTGCAATAGCTTGGCATCATCGCTATCGGAAAGAGCCGCGACAACAACAATATCTGTTGTTGGCCATTTATATGGCTCTGATTCGATAATCTTGTAATGGTCTGAATAGGCTTCCTGCATAATAAACAATGAAATGATAAGAAGTGGAATGATCAAGGGAAAGTGCCTTCTTTTTGTACTCGCCATGTTTTTTCTTGTATTATCGTTTCTTTTGGACCGCAAATGTTCACGATGCGTCCACTAAATTCAATGTCTACTTGGAATTGTGTTCCGCTAGGTAACGGAGCGTTATGCCATCCTGGTTCATCGTAACCGGCATAGTTGCATGCCGTGCTCCGTGGAGACGGCGTATATTTGTCGACGCTATTTTGCCCCCACGTTTGGCTTCGATAACCGTAAGCCTGACTCCCGGAGCCATCTTCTCTGAACTCATTGGGAAGCATGACCTTCCCACCCTTTAATGGAAGAATGACTGGCGCCCAAGCTGTGTCGCCAGGTTGCTTGGTGCGCGCCCATCCCCGAATGAACTGCCGATACTCGCAACAGCCACAACGTCCACCGCCGGAACTCTGAAAGGTTGCATCCATGTTGCATGGTTGATAGGCATTCCCACCAGCAGAAATCTGCCAACTTCCCTGCGTTATCTCAAAAGTTTCAATCCGGCAGCTGCCACTGCTGGAAGATGATGACCTACTACCGGATGATGCACTGGATGACGCGCTAGCCATAGTCGTAGTCAATTGCGTATTAAATCGTAGTAAACTCGTTATCGCATATGTCAAGATTTTTTTGCCATCATTCTATTTGTAGGTTCATCAAGCTCAGCATGAATATTGAAAAGGGCAAATTACTCAGGGTCTTCCCTGTTCGTTGCTGGAAGGGGGCTTGTGAAGACGGGTGAGTTTTCATGCCTTCGATACTTTTGCGCCAAGAATTTCTTGGCGAAGGATAACGACTCTGCTATCACCTTATCCATATTGAGATAGCGATAGGTGCCGAGTCGACCGAGAAAGGAAACATTTGTTTCATCTTTGGCACAAGAGAGATATTTGGAAAAGAGAAGCGTGGATGCAGGCAAACGTTTCGGATAGTAGGGGATGTCTTTTAGACCTGCTTCGAAGCTGTATTCGATAAATGCCAATGACTGGCTGTGGTGTTCCCAAGGAGCAAAGTGTTTGTGTTCCGCGATTCGCGTATAGGGAACCGACTCTTCAGTGTAATTCATAACTGCGACTCCCTGATGCTCGCCAGTGCCATTGCAGATGCTATCCCATCTCAAGGATCGATATGGAAGGCGGCCGTATTTGTGATTAAAATAGCGATCAATGGGACCGGTGTAGAAGACATGATCGAAATCACGATTCGCCTCGGAGGAATATTGCGATTCGAGAGAAACGGAAATCCTCGGATGATTCAGCAGATTCGCGAATATCGGCGTATATCCATGAATTGGCATGCCTTGAAAGCGCGAATTATAAAAACTGTCTTCGTATGTAAACCTAATTGGCAGACGCTTGAGAATGGATGCCGGTAGCTCGCGTGGCTCACACCCCCATTGCTTCTTTGTATATCCGTAAATAAAGGTCTGGTAGAGTTCCTCGCCGATCGTAGCTAATGCGAAGGATTCAAAATCATCGGACGCTTCGGTATTTTTGATGGATTTCGATTCAAGAAATGTTTTCGCCGCTGCGGGCGTCATAGTAGTGCCAAAAAATTGATTGATGGTATGCAGATTGATTGGGAGAGAAAATATGCCACGCGAGGTATGGGCTTTGACCCGATTGATAAATGGTACAAACTTACCGAACCGGCGGATATAGGACCAAACTTGCGCATCGTCGGTGTTGAATATATGAGGTCCGTATTTGTGCACGAGCACGTTGGTCGAAGCATCCCTTTCGGTGAAGCAATTTCCGCCGATATGTCTCCGCTCATCAAAAACGAAAACGCTGCATTCACTGAGTTCCACGAGTTCACGGGCGAGTACGGCACCGGCGAACCCGGCTCCAACTATGGCGTATCGTGGCATGTGTGAGTGGATTTATTGTTGCTATAGCACTCGAGTGTATCTAGTGAGCAATCTAGCGTCAATGAGTCGCAACGAGCCGATAGCAGAGAGGTGGAAAGTGGATACTGGTTATTTTGGCGTATTTCGGTGCGTTTGGATACTCCGCTTTCCCAATGAGGCATTTGTGGCTGAAACTTCCACCCTTCTGGCGGTTTCAGCTCACGGGATGGGCGGTAGTTGTCTTGCTGACTCTGCCACTCAAAATATCGGTCGTCGGTTCAGCTTCCCAAGCCCTGTTGGTCTCGCTCGTCCGTGACGGAGGTGGGGTAATGCTGACGCTCGGAATGCGGGAAATCTATCGTCGTTTCCTATGCAAGCAGCGGTCTTTTGGCCAAATCGTGGCTCTCATGGGCAGTCTCTGTTTGGCAGGCGGAATTCTCCAGCTCGGAGGCTTCGTCCTGTTTCACGATGCGTGGCCCTTCGAGGAGGAGGTCCTTTATGCCGAGAATTCCAAGTTTGGCGTATTCTACACGCGAACCGGCCTCCTCGTCTGCTGGAGCCTACTCTATTTCGGAATCAAGCTCATGCGCGATGCCGACGCGAACAAACTGCGTCTTGCCCTGATCGAGTCTGAAAAGCGCAACGCGCAGATACAGATGCTCCGAGCCCAGATCAACCCGCATTTTCTGTTCAACGCCTTGAACGCGATTCAGTCGGAAATCGGCCGGTTCAGCGTGTCCCTGAAAGAAGGCGTCAAGGCACTGGCCGGGTATCTGCGTTTCTCGCTCGACCACACCACCGATGAGTTCATCCCCCTGGGATTGGAATACGATGCCATGCTGGATTATTTCCAAGTCGAAAAGCTGCGATTCGGTTCCGAGATCGAGTTGGAATCCCACATCGACGAGTCGGCGCGGCATGCACAAGTGCCGGGAATCATCCTGCAACCGCTCGTGGAAAACGCGGTTAAATACGGACAGAGGACGACGGAGTCGCCGGTGCAGGTGAAAGTAAGGATCAGTCGAATCAGCGCCAACGAAGTCAGCATTTCGGTAGCCAACACCGGAGAATGGCAAGGACCCGCTGCCAATCGCACCGGCCATATCGGTCTGAACAACGTCCGCCGCCGTCTGGAATTGCTCTATCCCGGCAGACATAGCCTGCGCATCGAATCTCGCGGCGGCTGGGTGACCGTCGAAATCCATTTGCCTGATGTTCACACCATGACGAATGAAGCCTCTCATCCGCAGTCGTGCGCTCATCGTCGATGACGAAGTCGCCGCTCGAAACGACCTTCGAGAATTGCTCACCGACCATCCCGGAATCGAGATCGTCGGCGAGGCAAAAAGCGCCGCCGACGCGCTCGATCAGTTCCGCGAAAACAAGCCTGACTTAATCTTTCTCGACGTGCGGATGCCGCGGCGGGACGGCTTCTCCCTGCTGCCCGAATTGCGGCCCGTCCCCGACATCGTTTTCGTCACGGCCTACGACTGCTTCGCGGTGCGGGCGTTCGAGGTCAACGCCGTGGACTACCTCGTCAAACCGATCGCTCCCGAGCGGCTGGCCCATGCGCTTGCGCGGATTCGCAAGAAAGAAAAGCGCAGGCTCACACGCTTCGACGAGCAGGATTTCATCATTCTGTATTCCGATATGCAGGTGTGCGTCGTATTGCCACACGAAATTACCCACATCGAAGCGGAGCAGAACTATTCCCACGTTCACATCGCCAACAGGAATTCCATTCTCGTTCGTCGCAAGATGGGCGAATGGATGAAAATCCTCCCTCCCTCATTGTTCTGCCGTCCGTATCGCTCCCTCATCGTGAATCGGCGTGCGGTGAAGGAACTCGTTCCGCTGCCTCGCAAACACGCCGCGCTTACGTTCGCCGGAAACGAAGGCCCGATCCAGCTTGGACGCGGCCCCGCTCGCCGCCTTCGACATGCCCTGCGGGAAATGACGGAAAATCCGCCGAAGGGACAACTTCGTCACTGAGGAGAGCAACTTCGTCACTCGCACCGGAAGGCCGTGAAACGTCGGCTTTCGCTGCGGGCATGAAACGCCGTCTGAACATCGTCGGCCCGCAGATTCGCCGACTGCGCTGCGCGCGGGGATGGTCGCAGAACACGCTCGCCATCAAGCTCCAGATCGCGGGCATGGAGTTCGCCACCCAGCAAAAGGTGGCGAAGATCGAGAGCCGCGAAGTCTGGGTTTCCGACGACGACTTACTCTTCATTTCGCGGGTGCTCGGCGTGGACGTCAAAGACCTCTACCCGCCGAAAATCCTCAGCGCGCGGCGTCTCTATGACGCCATCGCCGAGGCGAAAGCCTCGCGTCACGGATGCCTCGTTGCGGCCTCGGCAGTTTACACCGGCCTCGGTGTAGGGGGCGCGAATTTTCTCTCCATGCTCGCGGGCGTATGAACCCACTACTCGCTCAAGCATCGCTGGACGGCGCCATGTCCGAGGGCCTCGGAATCATCGCCAAATTCCTCTACATCATCGCGGTCATCGTCATCGCTCACGGCGGCTGGCAGGTCCGCACCGGCAATGCCGATCAAGGCAAAATGTCCATCGTCGGCGGACTGCTTCTCGGCCTCGCCGTCGTGATCGCCGAAGCCCTGTTCAACGCGGGCGGCCTGCCCACGATCAGCGTCGGCCAGTGATGAGCAGGGGCATCGTCCAGACCCACGCCGGAGACGACTCCGACGGCAGGATTTGGGGAGTCGAGGGCGTGAACATCCTGTTCCTGCTCGCGGGCCTCCTCATCAGCATCGGGCTCACGCTTCTGCTTTCGCGCCAGCATTCGCCGGCGTTCAGCGTCGGCGTGGGCGCGGTGCCGCTCGTCGTCGTCACCGGCTACGTGTTCGCGCTCCGGCAGGGCAAACCGAAATCCTTCGACACGGATTTGCTCGAAACCCTCGCGAGCGGCACCGGCTGGATGCTGCCAGCCAATCAACCCCGCAACCCGCTTTCCGATGCAAGCGCCTAACGGCTGGTTCACCTGCGATTTGATCGTCTGGAACGAGCTCGACAAGCGCGGCTTCGTTTCCAAGGGATTCGTTCTCGACGTGCCCGACCTTCGGCATGCGAGCGAGCACGCGCTGGATGCCTTCTATCAATCCGTCCGCCATTTCCTGCACACCCTGGACGAATCCACCCGCGCGCAAATCCGCTGGTCGGTCGATTCCGACTACCGGGACGAACTGACGGCCTACAAAGCCGTCACCGACGAAAAATGCGAGCCCGGCTCATGGGCGGGTATTTCCCGCAACGAGCGGTTCACCCGCTACTGGCGGGCCATGCAGGAGGGGAAACTTCGCCGGGAAAAGCTCGTCCTGTTTTTGTCGAAGCGGATTGCCATCAATCCCCCGACGGGCGCGGGAAAAGCCCGGTTGGCCGAGCACTACCGGCGCATTCTCGCGCAATACAACGAGGGATTCGAGCAGCACGGGCGCGTCGTCGCCTCGTTGCTCGAGCCGCACGGCTGCCGGGTGTCGTCTATGTCCACGGCGGACCTCTTTCGTTATTACGCGACGTTCTTCAATCCGTCCTATCTCCGGCGAGACAACTACGACCCCATCGGCCAGTTCCGGGAAGAAGAGACGATTCACCAGAATTGCTGGCATCAGGGCGTGCAGGGCGGAAAGACGTTCGGGTTTTTCGCGGACGGCTATTATCACAACCTCATCATCCTGAAACGGCGTCCGCAACGGACGCGGCGCGGCATCTTCTGGGCGCTCACGTCGCTCCCCTTTCTGGACTATTCCATCGTCGTCAATCTGTATCCGCAGAACGTCCGCCGTGAGATCAACCGGGCGGAACATTCGCTGGAGCGGGTGCGCGGCGACTACGCCGCAGAGGGCAAGCAATCGTTGCTCACGGCCAAGGCGGTCAAGGAGGAGCGCATCCGGCAGCTCGCCCAGGGCGATGTCGTTCCGTTCCTCTATGACTACGTGGTTCACGTTTGGGACTCGACCGAGGACGGCCTGATTTCCAAGACGCGGCAGATCGAAACCGCCTTTGGGGCGATGGAGGACGCCCAATGCTGGACGTCCAACCTCTCGTCGGCTGCCACCACGAAAAACGTCTGGTTCCAGACGTGGCCGGGTTGGGTGTGGGGCAAATACACCCACCACGCGGACAATGGGCTCGATGAATGGCTCGCCGACATCCTGCCGTTTTCGTCCACGTTCACCGGGCATCTCGACGGGGCGGAAGCTCTTTACGACGGGAGCAATCGGAACCTCATCGGCGTTCGGAATTTTCTCTCCGGGACTCCGCAGCTCGCGGTTTTGCTCGGCATGACGCGGGCCGGGAAATCCGCCTTCATGTGCGACCTGCTTTCGCAGACCGATCCCTATTACGACTTCACCCTGCTAGTCGAAGAGGGCCTTTCCTATGGCATTTGGACGCAGGCGCAGGGACACACGCCCATCGTGATTCAGCCCGACGGTGACCTTTGCCTCAACTACCTCGACACGTTGGGCGGACCGCTCACGAATTTGCAAATCACCACCGCCGCCGCGCTGGTCGCGAAAATGGCGGGGCACCCCGCCGACGAGGACAAGCGGAGTCTCCGGCTCGCGCAAATCACCCAATACATCGAGCAGCTTTATTCGGATCGTTTCGACGAATGGATTGCCGAGGACGCTTCGCGTCTCGATATGGCCGCGCGGCATGCGCTGGCCGCGCTCGCCTATAAAAAGGCCCACCTGCCGATTTCCACGACCTTCGTGGAGGCGTGGGCGGAACTGCGCCACACCGCCAGCGCCGACGAGCGCGAAAACCTGATCGAGGCCCCGAGCGCGGAGGCGGTTTCCCGGTTCATCAAGTCGCCCGACACCGAGCGGTATGTCCGCAACGCCGCCTTCGCGTTCTTCCGGCCGGAGGACTACCCGACCCACGACATGCTTCAACAGATGATGCTCGTGGCTCCGTTCCCGGAACACGACCGCGCGGAAATCAACCACCTCGCCACCTTGCTCGCGCCGTGGAACGACCAACGGCTGGTCTGCGGGCACTCCACGCTCTCCATCGCGGGCCGTCTCGCCCATTTCGACCTCACGTATATTCCCGAGAGCAATCGGCAGTTGAAGGAACTCGCCGGATTCCTCATCGCCAACTACGGCCGTCAGCACATCATCACGCTGCCGCGCGGCAAACGAAAGCGGGTCATCTTCGAGGAAGTCGCCCGAACCCTCGACATCCCCGGCGGGGAACAGCTCGTTTCCGAGTTCTACGCGCAGTTGAGCAAGTTTTCGACGTGGATCATTTCCATCGTCCAGCAATACAGCCGGTTCCAGCGTTCGGCCATTCGGCCAATCGTCTTCGGCAATGCCAAGCAGTTCTTCTTCACGCGCATGAACGACCGGCGCGACATTGACGATGTCGCGAAGGACATTGATTTATCGGAAACGACGAAGGAGGCGGTGTCCCGGTATCCGCTTCCCGAGCACCTTCCGCCGCAGAACAAATACGCCGCGCTGACGTATTACCACCTCGACGTTCGCCAGCCGCGTTGCGGGACGATCCATAACCGCGTCTCGCCTGAAATGCTCTTTTGTTCCTCTTCGACCGGAGAGGACTTCGACAACCGGTGCCGTCTGCTTCGCAACCACAAAGACATCGTGAGCGGGATTCTCGCGGAATCCGCCGCGGCCCCTCATGCCAACCCCTCATGCTTATGAAAACCATCGTTCCGTTCGTTTCTCGTAGGAAAAGAAAATCCGTCCTCGAGGCGGGCGCGTGGGCCGCGCTCGCGGCGTGTCTGCTTCCGGCGTGCGCCACGCGAAGCCAGTTTCAAAAGGGCTATGAGCGCGGCGCGTCCGACACCGTGAAGCGCCAATACTGGATTCTCCAGGACATGCAAAAGCGCGAGGCCGCAGGCCGCGCGAAGCCGCGCCTGTCCGTCTATCGCCTGCCCGTCACGCCCGATCCCAACGCCACAGTGAAGACCGTGCCCTACGAAATTTCTATCCCCATCTACGAGTAACCCCAAAACCAAAATGCCATGAAAAAATCCGTCCTCATCACCGCATCCGCCACCGCTCTCGCCGCTCCGCACGCTCACGCCGTGCTCGGGGTGGGCGACATCGTGAGCGATCCCGTCGCCGAGCAAGCCCTGATCGAAAAGAACTTTTTCGACCAGGTCAAATATGCGTGGGAGCAGACTCAATGGGCCGAAAAGCTCGCCACTCTCCACGACACGCTCACGACTGTTCAAAAGCAGTTGGAAACGGCCAACCGCGTCAAGCAGGCCATCGGCGACCCCGTTGCCGCCGTCGGCCTCATTGATAACGGCCTGTTCTCCGGCTACCTCCAGGAATCGGGCATCACCGATACCCTGAGCGACCTCGCCGGCATCGCGCAGGAGGGCGTGAAACTCTCCGCCACCATTCAGGAACTCTTTCAGCCGATCGACATTTCGGCATGGAAAAACCTCGCCACGCCGTTCGACGGCATCGCGTCGTTCCGCGATTCCGACGATCCCTTGAAGCAATACCGGGCGGTCAACAATGCGTATTCCCGCTTTCAGGAAATGCTCCTTCAGGCCCAGAGCAAGCGGGTCACGCTCAAGGGGCAGATCGCCCAGCTCAACACGCAGTTGAAGGGAGCCGAAACCGATGCCGAAGTGCAGAAGCTCGTCGGCTCGCTCGCCACCGCTCAGGCCGCGCTCGACGACCTCGACAGCATGATGGAGACGGCCCACGCGCAGGTCGAAATGCTCCACGTCCTCAACCAGAACCGGGAGAAGGAGGAGGAGATTGCCGCCGAGGAAATCAGCCGGGAGCGCAATCGCGAGCTCGCCCGGCTTTCCGCCGAGGCCGAGGCGGAAATCGAACTGCCGGACCTCAGCCTCCCCAATGAAGACCTGCCTCCCGGCTTCTAACGGAGGCGCAGCCCCGCGCTTCGCATGACTCCCGCGCTCACCAATCTCTTTCAGTCCGCGCTCGAAATTCGCACGCTGCTCATGCCCTTTGCCTTTGTCCTCGCCGTCATCGGCATCGGGGAAATGGGCTGGCGGGCCGGGTCCGACACGCGCGCCATCTTAGGCGCGTTGCTGAAGACCACGCTCATCGTCGCGCTGGTCGCGGGCTATCCGTCCGCGATGGAAGGCGGACAAAAGGCGTTCGCCCGCATGCGTTCCGAGTTCACGAACGCCCGCGACGCCAAGTTCGTTCAGCTATTGCGCTCGCGCGTCGACAACCAGCCGTCCGATTCGATCGTGGACATCGGCAAGGTCGTTCCCGCCGCCATCGGCATGTTCTTTCAGGGCATCGGCCGGTTCGCGCTTCTGGTTCTGACCTTTTTCCAGAACTTCGCCATCGCCGGCTTGATCGCGGTCTCCCCGTTGCTCTTGGGATTCCTGTTCTTCTCCTACACGCAGTCCCTCGGCATCCAGTTCGCCGTGACCTCGCTCACCGTGCTCCTGTGGCACGTGGCGATTTGTCTCGTGGATATCGTCATCGTCGCCATCAGCGATTCGCTTTTTGCGCCGATCACCGCGGGCGGGCTGGTGCAGGTGGCTCAAAACGCCATCGTCGTCCAGAACTGGCTGCTCTTTCCGTTCATTATGGCGTTCGCCGCCATCATCACGGTGTTCTTCTATCTCGCCGTGCCATTCGTCGCGAGCGCGATCATGAAGGGGTTGAGCGGGACGACCGCGAGCTTGCAGGCCGGCGTGCAGGGTACGTTGCAGG
>CALGTD010000106.1 GCA_937901895.1 uncultured Spartobacteria bacterium
GTAAGCGTCGCTTCGAGTGCCTTCTTGACGAGGTAAGTGCGGTAATTGCGATGCGCGGATTGGAGATACCGTAACTACGGTATCTCCGATCAGGATGCTGACGCCGCGGTGCGCCAGTGCGCGGGCAACAGCGGGTGCAGATCGTCAGCCGTGGTCATCGTTGGCAATCGGGTGAGCACGTCGCGGAGGTAAGCGTGCGGGTCGTGACCATGGCGCTGGCAGCTGACGACCAGCGAGTAGATGACAGCCGCGCGATCGCCGGCGTCGGGATGCCCGACGAAGAGCCAGTTTTTCGCTCCGAGTTTGCTCGGCCTGATAGCGTTCTCGACCGCGTTGGTATCGAGCTTGGTTTGGCTGTGCCGCACGTGAGCGGTGAGCGGTGTCCACTGGCCGAGGCCGGAGCGAGGCAGCACGCGCTTCTGCAGCGCGACGACCAGTCGACGCAGCCGCGCTAGCGGCCGGGCAAAGTGCTCCTGCCGGAGGGCCGCGCGGCGATCGCCGACCTGTTGCTCGTCCCACTGCGCTTCGAGCGCGTAGAGTTCACCGATCAGGCGCAGCACGCGCTCCGCCGTCCGCGGCCGCTCGGCCGCCGCTTCGATAAACCGCCGACGAGCATGGGCCCAACATCCAGCCCACTCGACATGGGGATGAGCGCGCGCATACGCGGCGTATCCCTCGTAGCCGTCCGAGTGCAAGACGCCGCAATACTCGCCGAGCAGACGCTCGGCCTCTTCGTGCCGCCGGGATAAGCGCCACTCGAAGATGACATCGCCTCCGGGACGTGACAGCGCCCACAACCAACCGGTGGTTGTTTTCCCATCCCGCAGGTCCGGGTCGTTGCACCGGATCGGAGTTTCATCGGCCTGCACATATCCGCTTTGCAGCAGTTGGCGCTTCATCTGTTTCACCAGCGGTTCCAAGAGCGCCGTCGCCGCCCCGACCCAGTCGCTTAAATTTTGCCGCGAGATCGGGGCACCCCACCGTGCCAGCATCTTTTCCTGCCGGAACAGCGGCAGGTGGTCGCAAAATTGCGCGGTCAGAGCCCACGCGATCAATCCCGCCGAGGCGAAGCCGCCGCTCACCACGCGCTTCGGCGCTGGCGCGAGCAGCGGCGCACGGTTCCGATCCAGACAGTGCCGATACTTCGGGCGCACGATCTGGCGCTTGAACAGTTGCGGCGGGATCACATCCACCTCGAAGGTGCATTCCTCGCCGATCCGCTCGTAGAGCGAGGGATCCGCTTTCACCGCCTCCGGCTCGATGATCACCGTCTCCTTCACCGGCAGGTGAGCGAAGGACTCCACCGGCAGCGTGCGTTTCGGCGCCGGTCCCGCAGTCCGCTCGTAACTGATCTGCTCGACCGGCCGCTCCGCGGCCGCGCACCTCTGCTCCAGCGCCTCCAGCTTCAAGAGCAACTGCGTGCGATCCAGTTTCTCACTCTTCCCCGGCCCGAACAGCTGTTGCTTGAACCACTCGATCTGCGCCCGCATCACCGCCAGCTCCTCGCGCAAGACGCCATTCTCCCGCCGCAGGTCTTGCATGGCTTCGATGGTCGCGGCGCTCATCTCGACGGATTGAGAGCAGCCCGCACACCAAAAGTTTCCACGCGTTATATTATATTTTTGTCAGCGCTCATACCACGGCTTCAGCGCAGCGCCTTTCAGTTCCACTCCGCCGACGATCAACGCCAGCGCCTCCGGCGTCAGCGAGAGTTTGCGTTTCGCCTCGCTCGGCTCCGGCCAGGAGAAACGTCCCGACTCGAGCCGCTTCGCCACGATCACCACACCCGTGCCGTCCCAATATAAAAGCTTCAGCCGCGTCCGCTCGCGATTCGTGAAGCAAAACACCGCGCCTTGCTTCGGGTCCTCGCCCAACTGCGACTGCGCCGCGAGCCACAGCCCGTCGTATTGCTTGCGCATGTCCACCGAATCCACCGCCACGAAGATCCGGACCGAACGCGGAAAGACCAGCATCGCGCTTCAACTCCGCAACGCACGCACCAGTGCGACCACTTCCTCGACGCGCCCACCGCGCACCGTCGTGCCGTCAGCCAGTCGCACCTCGATCCCGCTGCTGCGCGCACTCACTGGCAACGCCACCTCCGCGAAGCGCACCGCCGCCACGGCGGGCACCTCCTCACCGGCTCGCTTCGCCGCGCCCTGCGTCCAGTTGCAGAACGTCGTATACCGGACGCCCTCGCGCTGCGCGAACGCCCGCCGCGTCAACCCGCTCTCTCGAAACGCTGCCAGCAACTGCTCCCGCCTTTCCCGCGGCACGTGCTGCCGTCCCGCTCGATCCCGTCGCTCCCCGTGATGCACCAACTCCGTAGTTACCGTCGTTCCCATCCTGTCACTCTACACGATTGTAGTTCCCGTAACTACGAGGCACTCGAAGCGACGCTTACCGTCTACAAGGCAGAGCGTCCGACGCTTACCCCACAGGCCGCCGTCTCGCGGTGGACCTTCAGCGCCGCCCCGATGGCTTTGTCCGATTGGCCCTGTGCCCCAGCAAGGATAACGCGCGATTGTAGCACGTCCTGCTGCGGGTGGAGCCGGCGCGAACCCACTGCTCTAAACGGACGCTTATGCCGATCTATTTCCGGGACACTACACTAGGAGCCCCGTGGTCGGGGTTACACGCGATCCCCAAGCGCTTCTGCGGGCCATCTCGACGAGCCTCGACTTGTCAACGTCCTCGCGGTGCGCGCCGAACCGTCGATCGCGCATTTTATTGAGTGGGAACATACACTTCAGTGAGGAGGGGCTGCCCGCGTTTCGAGAAGGATCGTCGACTTTATCAGCTCGCGCAACGCTTCCGCTTTCGGCTTCCACTTATGTTCCTTTCCGCGCCCCGCTTCCCAAGCCATAATGGTAAAACCAACGTCTAGGAATAACTCATCGTTTAGCGGCAAGGAGAAGATTTCCAAGCAATCCGGCTCTCGCGTCTTGGGATCACCGAATCTGTTCCACTCACGCCGCACTGCGGCCATACCATTAAGCGAGACGCGGGAAAAAACACATCCTGTAGCGCGCCCTTCGATCGTGCTATTCCACTGACGAACATAACTTTCTAATCCCTCGACCGTTTCGACGTTACCGCTAAACTGTGGCAACTTTTGCTGAACCATGCAGTGGAACTCCAAGCTTCCGTAAGCACCGCCCCAAAAGGGGCCACGGAGATCATATGAGGTTCCGGCAACTAGTCGAAATCCATTTTTGCGAAAGCTCACATCATCAGGCGTGAATTGTTCCTCGATCTCTCTTGGCCCCAGCTTACGCGCTATCTCACTAGGCAAAGAAAACCGCACGACGTAACCGGGCAAATTGATAGCGTAGTGTTTCATCATCGGAGCTTTCGCTTGCAAAGGAGGCACATTCGCACACCACAGCACAATTATTAGCACAACTTTTTTAAACATATTTATAATCCTGTGACTGTGTCACCTTGTGCGCCATCTGGAAGAGGGTAACGTGTGGGGGCTAATGTTCTCGTTCATAAATAAGAGCGGTGATGCGAGCACGCTACCCAGCATTGAGAACACCCCCCCATTTACACCAATAACGCTGGGCACCGCGTCCCAGACACTATAGCTATAACCGTCGACCCGCACCGCGACTTCCGCAGCGATCCTGTTGGTAATCCAACGATTGTTGGCCCCTGCATTAAACGTAACAGAATTGGCCGACAGATCTCCCCCAACGTATCGCATAGCCTCAGCAAAAATAGCGCCGCCTTGACTGTGAGCGATCCATTCGACCTTCCTTCCGGAAGATTGAATTTTTTGCAATTCAGCCGCAACCATCTTGGCCACGTCGGTAGTTAAGCCAAGCTTATCTAATGCCGTCTCCCTAATATCGCGAAAGAAACCTTTCGACGGATTATTAAATAACGTATATTCTGTTACTTGGTTTCCGAACTTATGCTGAACATGCTTCCCCCCTAAGTAAGCATGTCGTGCGAGGGATCCGAGGATTCCGTTCAAGTAGGCGTGCTCAGTCGTTACGCCATCCGTTTTACCAACGACTATCCACTGACCTGCAGCGTTCATACGAACCAAATAAGTCCCTATTTCCCCGCCCCCCCCGGAAACAGCTGAGTAGTAATAACCAATCAACTTTCCGTTCCGAGTTATTGGGATAGAAACAACTGTCCCTGGTTTTATACCTCGCTCTGTCGCTTCGGCTTGGGCATGCGCCTCCACTTCAGCAGTCGTTCGCGGAGACATTCCGATCCCATTAGAGAAATATCTCTCCACGGTCAGTGACCTATCTAGGCTCTGTCCATAAAGTGTATAGGTGAAGAGGTTGTCCTGCCAGTATGTATCGCCACTCATTCCATCGGGGCCAACACCGCCCGTGCGGAAAATGCGGTCGAATGTGTCTTCACGATCAGTAGCTACGGGCGTAGCTGAATCTGTTTTCGCCGTAAACCAATTCCACACACCCTTCATGCCTAGGTAGTCGTAATTATTCACGCCATCATTGCCGCAGAAGCCATACAGATTCAAACCGCCGGCTTCCTCGATGGGGTCGCGGTTTAGGAACAATCGCCGACCCGACGCACTTTCGTAGCCGTAAGCCGCGCAACCCGGTGCGATTCCGCGACGTGGAGCGCGCGCATTCCAGGTGCGACCCGATGCGTTGCGTCGCGGACCCCCGACGCGAGTTTTTGGGGAGGAGGTCGCCCGTTTCAGCGCGCGCCGTCGCCGCGTCAAAGCGGCTAAAGAAGAGGCGGCAGGGGCGACGACCACGCCGTCACCCTGCGGCGTTTTCCGCTGCGACGGAAGCCAGATTCCCGGACGTCAAAATGATGCAAGGATGTCTTCACGCGTGACGCCTTTGGCGGCGGCGACTTCGCGCAGGATCGCGTTGAGTGTCCCGATGCGCAGCGGTTTGTGATCGGGCACGGAGACGCGGTGATGCTGCGGTGTCTCGGTCTGCAAGATGATGTGGCTACCGACCTGGTTGACCTTCGCGTAACTCCACCGCGTGCAGAGCACGTGCGCCAGATCGCGGCCGTAAAGATCGCGCGGCAGCTTCACGCGAGCACTTCGTCGCGGACCAGATGCAAACGCAGGCGCTGCGGCGCCGGCCGATCAAAGTAAAACGCCGTCACCGCTTCGCGCACGTTGGCGCGCAGCTCCTCCCAAGTGTCCGCCTGCGTGATCACGCTCTCGCCCAACGCTTCGGCAACATAGCCGCCATCGGCTTCCTGGGTGACCATAAAAACGAGCTCGTTCATGGGGCAGACGGTGCGGATTCTCCGGTCGGTGGCAACCCCGGCAAGGGACGCGGCGGCAACGCCGCCGCGCCACCCGATGCGGTAGCATCGGCGGGTCCAGGGCCTGCGGCCCTGGGATGGCAGCGCGCATGCACTTCCTGCAACTGGCGGATCGAGACTTCGGTGTAGATCGCCGTCGTTTCAAGGTTCTCGTGACCGAGCAGTTGCTGGATGTAACGGATGTCGGCGCCGCCTTCGAGCATGTGCGTCGCGCATGTGTGCCGCAGCAGGTGGCACGAGCCCGAGCGATCGAAGCCGGCGCGCTTCATCCACTCGCTCACCATGCGCGACACCACGTCGGGATTGAAGGCTTCGCCGTAGCCCGAGAGGAAGAGCGTGGCCGTGCGCGTGTCCAACGACAGCCGCGGCCGCACGTCGCGCACATAACGCTCGATCCATGCGAGCGCGCGTGCGCCGACCGGCACCACGCGATCCTTTTTCCCTTTGCCGCGCCTCACCGTGACCGTGCGCCGCTCCGCGTTCACGTCGGGCAACTCCAGCCGGCACAGCTCCGCACGACGCAGGCCCGTCGAGTAAAACAGCTCCAGCATCGCGCGATCGCGCACGCCAAGCGGATCGGCGATGTCGGGCACGGCCAGCAACCGGTCGATCTCGGCGAGCGTCAACGCCTGCTGTGGCAACCGTTTTTCCGGCCGCGGCAGCTCCAGCTCGCTCGCCGGATTGTGCAGGATCACATCCTGCCGTGTCAGCCACCGAAAAAAATCCTTCAACGCCCCCAGCTTCGCCCTCTGCGTGCTCCACCCGAGGGGCTTGCCCCTCGACCCCGCCGA
>CALGTD010000107.1 GCA_937901895.1 uncultured Spartobacteria bacterium
GAGCTGCCCAAAGCTCTCGTAGGGGTCCTCGATGATTGTGAGTTCCACATCGAGATCGGGCGCGAGGTTCTTTTCCTTCGCGATGAACCAGAATCCGTAGCCCGGCCACGAGAAAAACGACACGCGAACCTTCTCCGCCGCGTCGGCGGAGAGGAAGACGGCGGCCAGCACAGCGACGACAACAGCAGGAATGAGACGGCGACGTTTGGTTTGCTTCATGATGTTTGGTTGATGTTTGGCTCAATGGCGGGTGTTTCGGAGATACGGGAAGGCCCACCAACGCAGGCCGCGCAGGAGGAGATCGGAGAGGAAGCCAAGGGCGCCGATCGTCAGAATGCACGCGATGATCGTATCCATGCGCACGAGACGTTTCGCGCGCATCATCACGGCGCCGATGCCATCGGTGGCGGCGACGATTTCGGCGATGACGAGATACGTCCAGCTCACCGCGAGCATCTGGCGGATCGTGTCCACGAATGCCGGCAGGGCGCAGGGGAGAACGATTGTGAGAAGCACGCGCACTCGTCCGGCGCCGAGCGTGCGTGCGACTTCAATCAGATCAATCGGCACGCGCTTGGTGTCATCCATCAAAAGGCTGACGAGGAACCAAACGACGCCGATGAACAGCAGGGCGATCTTTTGTTCGTCTCCCGTGCCGAACCACGCAAGCAGCAGTGGGATGAACGAAGGCGCGGGGAGATAGCGGAAAGGGGAGACGATCGGGTTGACGAAGCCTTCCACCGTCGGGAATGCACCCATCAGCAGGCCAAGCGGCAGGGCGACCGTCACGGCGAGTCCGAAGCTGACAAAGACGCGCCGGAGGCTCTGCCCGATGTCGGCGAGGAAGGATTTTTCCGTGAAGAGCTCGACGAGCGTTTCCACCACGCGCGAGGGCGGGGGAAGAAGCGTCTCCATCTGCGACGACCGCGGGAAAAATTGCCATGCGCCAAGGAGCAGACCGAGCGCGACGGCCGCGAGGGCGAGTCGCGTTGGCGTGCGCAGGGGTTGCTGAAATTCGAACCACCGCCGCCGCGAACGCACCCCCCGTGCTGGGGCCGGCGTTGCGTTCGTCGAATGGACCGCAGCGGTGGTTTCCATTTCGTCAGATGAACGTGAGCCGCTTGCGAAGGTGCTCCTCGTTGATCGCGTAGAATCCCTCGTCCCACTCGCGGAGCTTCTGACGGAGGTAGATGTCGCGGAATTCCTCGCCGAACGCCTCGCCGACGATCGGATCCTCTTCGAACGCCTCGAGCGCGTGGAGCAGCGTGCGCGGCAGCATGCGGATGCCGGCCTGCTTCAATTCCGCGCGTGTAAGTGCGTAGCAGTTCGCATTCAACGGAGCGCCGGGGTCTAGCTTGCGCTCGATGCCCTCGAGACCGGCGGCGAGCTGGATCGCTGCCGCGAGGTAGGGATTGCACGCAATGTCGGGTGTCCGGTTTTCCACGCACCACCGGTTGGGCGGGAAGCGCAGCATGGCGGAACGGTTGTTGTTGCCCCATGCCATCATCACCGGTGCCCATGAGATGTCGGGCATGTCGCCCTGCGCGATGAGGCCCTGATAGCTGTTGTAGGTCGGCGACGTCACGGCGGTGATCGCCGGTGCGTGCGCAAGAATGCCGGCCGCAAAATGGTAGGCGAGGTCCGACATCCGGCTGCCGTATTTCCCGGCGAAAGTCGCGTTGCCTGCGTCGGGGGTAAAGAGGTTTTCACCGGTCTCGACGCTCGCGAGCGACATGTTGAAGTGGTCGGCGGAGCGGAAATCGCTGGCGAACGGCTTCGGCACGAAAACCGCGGTCGCCCCCATTTTTTCGGCAACCTGCTTGGCCATCACGCGGAAGAAGACGAAGCGATCGCAGGTCGTGAGTGCGTCGGCGTAGTCGAAATCGAATTCGAACTGGCTGTGCCCGCCTTCCTGGTCGAACGAGTAGAGGCCCCAGCCAAGTTCGTCCATGTAGTCGGCCATCGGGTCGAGGAAACTCATCGCGCCCATGGTGAGGTTCACGTCGTAGCACGGACAGGTGCCGGCGTAGCGATCCCGCTGGAGGATGCGACGCTCGCCGGTCTCCTTGTCCACGAAGAGAACGTAAAACTCGGTCTCCATTCCGAGGTTCAGTTTCAGGCCGAGTTTCGCGGCGCGTTCGATCTGGCGCTTCAGGATGACGCGGCTGTCATTGATGTAGGGCGCGCCGTGGTAGTAGAGGTCGCCGAAGAACCATGCGTAGCGCCTGTCCCACGGGCAGATGACCATCGTTTCGAGATCGGGCACGGCGGCGCATTCGTCCTCGTGCGGGCCGACGAGCCCCATTCCCTCGAGCGCGCCGACGGTGAACAGCTCCGAACCCTTTGCCATTTTCTCGAGCGCGGAAACGGGATTCGCCTTGGCCTTGGGAACCCCGTGGATGTCCACGTAGGTCGAAAAGCAATATTTCACGCCAGCGGCGTCGATCGCGGCGCGGACGGAGGCGAGTTTTTCCGGATCGACGTGGAAATCCTCGGGAACGGCAAAGACAGGTGAGTCAGGCATCGCGGAGACGTTGAGCGATTGCCGTGCCGGGCGATATCGGAAGGTCTGGCTATATTGCCGGCAGCGAGGATCGCCGGATCCGTGCTACCGTCCGGCGAGCGCCGCTGCGTAGCGGTTTTCGACGCCGAGTTTCTGAAAGATGTGATCGACGTGGTGCTTCACGGTGTGAGGGCTGATGCCGAGGATGCCGGCGATCTCGTCGTTCGTCTTGCCCTCTGCGAGCCAGTGGTGAACCTCGCGTTCGCGGGCGGTGAGTTTGCGAAGGCGTGCGGCGGATTCCGTTTGCTCGGAAAATCGGACGACCGGGCTTTCCACCGGCGCGGCGTTTGACGCGGTGACGGCTTCATCGACGCCGACCACACCGACGCAGCGACCCTCGTCGAACAACGGCATCACTTCGCTGCGGATGCTGCGGAGACGGCCGCCGACGGGATAGAGATACGGCTCGATTCGGCAACGTTCGCCGTGACGGACTGGCACGCGATACCAGTCGCCGATCCCCGCATGCTCGTAGCCGGTGACCGGGTCGAGTTTCGGGCTCCCGTAGGCGCGGTGCCAGTAGGGCACGAAGCGGCCGGTGGCGTCGTGGCCCGGCGCGAAACGAAACTCCTCGTCGCGGCCGTCGAACGAATCCGGCTCCCAGACACTCCACATGCCGAGCAGATCTGGGTGGGCTTCGAGAGCGTGCCGGAGGAGGTCGGAGTAGGCGGAGCGGTTTCGGATGCCGAGCCGGCGGAGCCCGGTGAATGCATTTGCGAGCGCCTCGACGGGAAGGTCCATCCGCCAGCATTCAGCAGGTTGCGTTCCACCGAGCTTTGCGGGCTCTGGTTGGTTTACACCGTCGGCACGTCGGCCCAATGCTGCGCATCCAGCGGCGGACGGTCGGTCTTTGCCCGTTCGACGAGATCGACGAGCGCATCGACCATCTTTCCGAACAATGCGGCCCCATCCTCCGCGCTGGCGGTGGACGGTTTCCCGGTCACTCCGTTCAGACTCGTCTGGGCGACGGGGTAGGAAAATATCGTGCCGGCGGTGCGGTCGGGATCGTCGGCCTCGGCGAGTTTGTCGATGCGAACGAGTTCCGGCGCGAGATGGAGCAGCAGGTCGGTCTCGGCCTTGTTTGCGTGAAGGTCGTCGGCGTCGGCGGTGAATTCCTGCCAGATCTCCGGCGTCAGCGAATAGGTGCTGCGGCAGGCGACCTGCAGCGTTCCCAGGTGGGCGAGGCGGATTTGATCCACGGCGACGCGCATTGAGGCGTCGTTGCCGAAATGCGAGTTCACGAGCAGGAGACGACGGAATCCGGTCGCGGCGCACCACGCCGCGATCTGGCGGAGCGTGGCGATGAATGTCTCGTGTTGCAGCGAGAACGTCCCCGGCCATTTCGCGGTATGGCCCGCCGAGACGGTGAAGGCGAGGGCGGGAAGAATGGGCACCCCCGTCCGCGCGGAGGCTGCAGCACAGGCCGCGGTGGCGATGAGCGTGTCCGTGCAGGCGGGCAGATGCGGGCCGTGTTGCTCGGTTGCGCCCAGCGGAAGCAGAAGCAGGCAGCCGTTTGTATCCCGAAAGTTCGCAATCTCCGGCCACGGAAGATGATCCAGAAAAACCGCGGCCGCTCCGGATTTCCCGACGATGCGTTCTAGGGTGGCGGGTGGAAGGATCATCTTCCAGAGCCGGACGTCATGCGTTGAACGGCGGGGAGAAAGAGAGAGGTGGCCGGGAGCTCCGCCGCATCCAGTGGTGCGTGGTCTGGGATAAAGCAGCGGAACTCCCCGACCGTTATGGGAAAATCGGGCTGTGTGAACGCGCAGCGAGAAGGAACCGTAGGCCTGAAAAGCTCGGTGTCATGGGAAATATTCTCGTTGGCATCGCCGCGCGCCTTCGACAAACCGGGGAGTGGTCGCCGGTTTGTTTGAAGAATGGGCGAATACGACATGAGATTGTGCTTTTTTTCCAGCAGAAAAGCAGTCTGGGGGCAAAGTCCGGGATTTCGGACGAACGTTTAGCAATTTTCGGGCCGAATCCGGCCGAATTTCCTCCGAGGGGATGCTCCGCATTGTGCAAATTCCGGCCTTCCGCGTAGTGTGGCGCGCATGAGCGAGGATGCGAGCGCGACGATGGCGGTGTTTCTGGACCTGGAAAACATCGCGCTGGGGGCGAAAGACGCGCGGTATCCGCGATTCGATATCAAACTCGTGCTCGAGCGGCTGCTGCTGCGCGGGCACATCGTCGTGAAGAAGGCGTATTGCGACTTCGACCGCTACAAGGAATTCAAGCGTGACCTGCACGAGGCGGCGTTCGAACTCATCGAGATCCCGCACGTGCGGCAATCGGGCAAAAACTCCGCGGACATTCGGATGGTCGTGGACGCGCTCGACCTCTGCTATACGAAGCAGCATCTGGATACGTTCGTCATTCTGAGCGGCGACTCCGATTTCTCGCCGCTCGTGAGCAAGCTCCGCGAGAACGCGAAGACGGTCATCGGCATGGGTGTGAAGAATTCCAGCTCCGACCTCTTCATCAACAACTGCGATCAGTTTCTCTACTACGACGATCTCGTTCGCGAAAAACCCGGCGGCGGACGGTCGCGGAGCCGGCGCAAGCCTGCGGCGAAGAAGCCTGCGGAGAACGGCGCGGAGGGAGAGGCTGCAAACGGCGAGCCTGCCGTCGAGGGTCCGACGCTGGAACAGGCGCTCGACCAGGTCGCCGCGACCCTGGAGGCCCTCGAAGCCGAGCGCGGCGATGACAAGATCTGGGCTTCGATGATCAAGCAGGCTCTCAAGCGACGCAATCCCGGCTTCAACGAACGCGCACACGGCTTCCGGTCGTTCAACGACCTGCTCCGTGTCGCGGAGGAACGGGGAATCCTGAAGCTCGAAGCGTCGAGCGGGCAGTTCCTTGTGAGGTCGGCGGAATGATGCCGGCATTTCGCACGGGACTTGCGAGGTTGACCCCGGCACGAGGGTTGCTAGGCTCGCGGCGCTTATGAGGTTTCCCTTGGCCCTCACGGCGAAGATCGCGGGTTACATCGTCGGGAAGAAAATTCGCGGTGTGGACAAATTCGCCACCGTGCTTCAACTCGAGCCGCTGCACACCTGCAATCTCACGTGCACGGGCTGCGGGCGCATCCGGGAATATTCGACGTCGTTGAAGGACGTCATGTCGCTGGAGGACTGCCTGTCCGCGGCGCAGGAATGCGAGGCGCCGATGGTTTCGATCTGCGGTGGCGAACCCCTGATCTACCCGCACATCGAGGCGCTGGTCTCCGGTCTGCTCGAGCAGGGGCGCATCGTCTACATCTGCACGAACGGAATGTTCATGCGGAAGAAAATGCGCGAATACCTCGCGTCCGAAATGCGGAACGCGGAGGGCGGAAGGCGCACGGAGCTTCAGGCGCAACTCGACCGGTTGCTGCAGGAGGAGTTGATCACCGAAGCGCAACTTGAGGAGATCCGGAACGCAAAGCCGGAATCCGCAAAGCCCATCATCGGCCCGAGCCAGTGGATGTATTGGAATGTTCACCTCGATGGCCTCGAACGCACGCACGATCTCATCGTCGAGCGCGAGGGCGTGTTCAAGGAATGCATCGCAGCGATCCGGATGGCGAAGATTCTGGGTTACCAGGTCGCCACGAACACGACGGTCTACAAGGAGACCGACATGGGCGAACTCGAGCAGATGTTCGACTACCTTTCTTGGCTCGGCGTCGACGGTCACACGATCTCGCCAGGCTACGACTACGACTCGGCGAAGGAGGACATGCGCAAACGGCTGAACCTCCAGCCGGAGAATTTTTTCCTCACCCGGGCGGCGACGAAGGAGAAGTTCCGCGACATTCGCGAATGGGGGGCCCGGTATTCCATTTTCGGCACGCCCGTCTATCTCGACTTCCTGGCGGGTGTCCGCGATCTCGAGTGCTCGGCGTGGGCAATTCCGACGCGCAATGTCCGCGGCTGGAAGGGGCCCTGCTATCTCATGACCGACGCCCACTGGGCGAGCTATCGTGAGCTGCTCGAGAAGACGCCGTGGGAGAATTACGGCGTCGTTGACGGCAAAGCCCGCGATCCGCGCTGCGAGAATTGCATGGTCCATTGCGGCTACGAGCCGAGTGCCGCACTTGGCCGGAATCCGCAGCCCGGTGACACGTGGAAAAACGTGAAATTCAATTTCGGCCCGAAGCCAAAACCGCGGCTCGAAGGAGCGACCGTCGACCCGTTCAACGGCGTTTCGTGTGGAAACGGCCACAAGACCGGTCGTCCGCAAAAGGCGACAACCGCCGCCGCGGCATGAAGACACCTCCGGAGCGGCACGGCTCCTGCGTCGCATCGCAAGCCGCCTTCCGGACTCTGTGAACCATGGAATCAAACACCGCCAGCATTCTTCCTTTTCAGCAGCCCGAAGCGACGACCTTCCGTGACGTCGAAAGCGCCATCCGCGCAGCGCAACAATACCTGCTTTCGATTCAGCATGAGGACGGGCGTTGGGAGCGGGAACTGACCGTCGATAGCACGCTCTGCTCCGACTACATCCTCTACATGCACTGGTGCGGGCGCGTGGACGAGGTGCTCCAGGAAAAATGCGCCGCGCACATTCGACGCCGGCAGTTGTCGGACGGCGGGTGGAACATCTACGTCGGCGGGCCGAGCGAGATCAACGCATCGGTGAAGGGTTACTTCGCATTGAAACTTGCCGGCGATTCGCCGAACGCCACGCACATGCGCGAAGCGCGGGCAAACGTCCTGAGACTCGGCGGCATTCCGGCGATGAACACCTACGGGAAGCTTTACCTCGCGCTCCTCGGCCAGTTTCCCTGGAAATATCTGCCCACGATCCCGCCGGAGATCTTTCTCTTTCCGAACTGGTTTTTCTTCAACATCCACGAAATGTCCTCGTGGACGCGCCCGATCGTGGCTCCGCTGGCGATCCTCAACCATCTCAAGCCGGTGCGGCATCTGCCGTCCGCCATGCAGCTCCACGAGCTGTATCCCGCGGGCATGGAGAACACGGACCTCTCGCTGAAAAAGCATCCGAGATTCTGGGCGTGGCGGAATTTTTTCCTGCGTCTGGACAAGCTGCTGAAGCTTTATGACCGCCTGCCCGTGCATCCGCTGCGCGAGCGCGCGATGAAGGTCGTGGAGCACTGGATGATCGAGCGGATGGGCGAGGGAAGCGAAGGGCTCGCCGCGATCTTCCCCGCGATGCTCAATGCGATGATGGCCCTGCGCGCGCTCGGCTATGCGGAGGATCACCCGTTGCTCCAAAAGGCGGATCGCGACTTCGCGGGCCTGTTTGTCGACGACCCCGAGGATTTTCGGATCCAGCCGTGCCTTTCTCCGGTGTGGGACACCGCGATCACGACGATTGCGCTTGGCGAGTCGGGACTTGGCACGACGCATCCCGCACTGACGAAGGCCGCGCAATGGCTGGAAAAACGGGAGGTCCGTTTCCGTGGCGACTGGCAGGTGAAGAATCCGCACCCCGAGGCGAGCGGTTGGGCATTCGAGCACGAGAACGTCTATTACCCGGATACGGATGACACGATGATGGTTCTCATGGCGCTGAGGCATGTGCCGCCGGCGGACGCTGCGAAGCGGAAGGTGCAATTCGACCGCGCGTTGAGCTGGTTGTTGAGCTTTCAATGCGACGATGGAGGATGGGCGGCGTTCGACAAAAACGTCACCGCCCGCTGGCTCGAGCACGTGCCGTTTGCCGATCACAATGCGATCCTCGATCCCACCTGCAGCGACCTCACTGCACGCGTGCTCGAGTTGCTCGGCTACGTTGGATACGACCGGAACAGCACGCTCGTGCGCCGGGCGGTGAGATATCTGCGCGACACGCAGGAGTCCGATGGTTCCTGGTATGGCCGATGGGGCGTGAACTACATCTACGGCACGTGGCAGGCCCTGCGTGGACTGGGTGCGATCGGCGAAAACATGGACCAGGAGTGGATCCGGCGCGGACGTGACTGGCTGGAAAGCTGCCAGAACGAAGATGGTGGATGGGGCGAAACCTGCGAGAGCTACGATTTTCCAACCTTGAAGGGCGTCGGCCCCAGCACCGCGAGCCAGACGGCATGGGCGTTGATGGGACTCTGTGCGTGCGGCGACCCGACCCGGGAGTCGATCCGGCGCGGTGTCGCGTATCTCATTCGCACGCAGAACGAGGATGGCTCGTGGACCGAGACGGAAACGACCGGCACGGGGTTCCCCCGGGTCTTCTATCTCCGCTACGACATGTATCGGCTGCACTTCCCGCTGCTCGCGCTCGCGACGTATCGGAAAATGCTCCGCTAGCCGCCCTCGTTGCTACGCGGAAACACCTCGAGCTGATTCGTCCAGCAGGGTGAGGAGTCGTGGTCCGAACACGAAGGCTCCGACAAGTGCCGCCGAAATCGCGGTAATCAGCACCGCTCCGGCCGCCACATCCTTTGCCTGGCCGACGATCGGGTGAAATTCCTTCGTGGTCGCATCGGCGAGAAATTCGAATGCGGTATTCAAGGCTTCAGCAGCCCACACCGCAGCCATTGCCAGCACGATCCAGCACCATTCGGCAGCGGAAAGGCGGAGGAGAATTCCTGCCGTGACCGCAACCAGCGAGAGTGCCGCATGAATCCAGGCGTTGTGCTGGGATCGGAGCATCAGCGCGATTCCGCGAAAGGCGTGATGAAAACTGCGGATCCGGCCGGTGAATGGGAACGGACGATTCATGGATCAACCATCGCGTCACCATGGCTCTCCGTCGAGGTTCCAACCGATTCCAAAAAAGTGGCCGACGGGCCGTCCGAGTGAACAAGCCCGCCGGCCGTTGCGGCGTTTGGTGAAAAATCAGGAAGTCGCCCAGAGGGAGACGGAAGTCGCTCGCGAGGGCGGTGTGTTCGCGATCAGGGCGTCGTAAATTTTCCGGGCGCGGGCCGGCCACGAACGCCGGGCGGGCGCTCGTGTGAGCCGGTCGAGAATGCGCGCGATGCGGCGCAACCGTTCCACGCGGTCGGCCTCCGCCCTCGGAGGGCAGGTTGCCATACACCTGCCGAACGACTCGGCGATCAATGCAAGCATGGGTTCGCGGCGCATGGTTTTACGCCCGGCGGTTGAAGCCTCCGACGACGAACGACAGCGCAAAGAGCACGAGAAAGACCAGGAAGAGAATCTTGGCAATCCCGGCTGCCGTTCCAGCAATTCCTCCGAATCCGAGGACTGCTGCGAGCAGCGCGATAATCAGAAACGTGATGGCCCAACTTAACATGCGGTCTCCTTTTTGGTTCGCCTCTCTTCAACAGCGAAGGCCGTGCCAATCTGGAGACGGGATGATTTAAATAATTGAAGACGAGCGACTAACAAACTCCACGCTAAAAAGTGCCGGGTGTGTAAGGGAGCAAAAGTCAGGCCGGATGCAAGGTTGGCGAGGCGGAAACGATGCAAAATGCACGATCCACAGGACGTTCTAGTCCTCGATGGAATGGTCGGAGTGCGAAAACACGCGAAACAACTCCGTGGATGCCGCGAAGTTGATGGATGAAGCGTGAAGCTCCGTCGCCCGTGCGAACATTTCACCGGCTTCCTCGAGATGCCCGTTCATTTCGAGCATCGCCCCCAGCAGAAGCAGACTCTGGAGATCGCGCCGCTCGGCAGCGGACTTCCGCAACGCCATCATGGCCTCCGCATGGCGGCGACGGGAAAGGCAGTATTTTGCATAGGCGCGAAGGAGGTCCGGTGCGAGGGAGGTGAAATCGTCGGGTTCCGCTTTCGAGAATCGCGCGTGGCGGCTGAGGGCGTGATTCACCGCGTAGCGGAGCTGGGTCGGCTTCACAGGCTTGGTGAGAAAGTCCGTGATTCCGAGGCGCAACGCTTCAACGGCCGTGCGATGATCGGCAAACGCGCTGGAAAGGACAATTGGGCCTTCGAAGCCTCCATCGCGAATCTCGGCGGCGGTTTGCAGCCCGTCGAGTCCGGGCATGCGCAGATCCAGCAGCACACAATCCGGCGGGGAGTTCCGCGCGAACTCGATGGCCTGTTCTCCACTGGACGCCAGCTCGACTTCGAACCCCACCGAACGCAGGGCCACGGAGAAACCGAGGCGAATGGTTTGCTCGTCATCGACGACAAGGATGGGGCGGGTGGAGGCGACATTCATCAGGCTATGGGGAGTTCGCAGTAAAAACGGGTGGCTCTTCCCGGATCGCTACTGAAGCTGATCCGGCCGTCATGGGCATGGACAATTTCACGGGCGATCGCGAGTCCGAGTCCGACCCCATCCGATCCCCGCTGGGTCGGAGCACGGAAGAATTTGTCGAAGACGCGGGACTGATATTCCTCGGGCACGCCGGGCCCGGAGTCGATGACGGAGAGCCGGATGTAGTCGGCGCCGGAACGTTCGGCCGTCAGTTCCACGACACCGCCGTCGGGCGAAAATTTCAACGCGTTCGAAACGAAGTTTCCGATGACGTGCATGATGCGCTTGCGATCCACCAGTATTCGCGAGAGATCGTCCGGTGCGGAAATCGTGAAGCGGATCCGCTTTGCGTCGGCCTGGGTCTGGAAGGCTGCGCGGGCCTCCTCGAGAATCTCCCGGGGAGGAACGGGGGCGAGTTCCAGATGGGTGCGTCCCGCTTCGATGCGGGAAAGTTCCAAAAGGCTGTTGAGCGTGGTGAGCAGCCGCTCGCAATCGCCACACGCGGACTGGATCATTTCCTCCTGAAGGTCGGTGAGGCTGCCGCAGTTTTTCTCGAGGAGAAGATGAAGAATCATCCGGATGCCGGTCAGCGGTGTCTTGATCTCGTGACTGACGGTGGAAATCAGATTCGACTTCATGTCGTCGAGCCACCGGAAGCGACTGACATCGAGAAGAATCACCGCCGCGCCGGCGATGTCGCCTTCGGGCGAAAAGACGCGGAGAATGCGCGGGAGGTAGTGTTTCTCGCGATCGCCGAGGCGGAACAGCATCGCCTCGTGAAGGTCGTCCGGGAGATAGTCGGAGTTTGTGCGGCGGACTTCTCCGAGTTGCCGGACCAGAGAATCCGGCAGGCCGGCCGGCGAACCGACGCCGTCGAGGAATCGTTCGGCTGCCTGGTTGGTGACCCAGATTTCGTTTTGTGCGTCGAGAAGAATGACAGGGTAGGGGAATGCCGCGATCGTTTCGCGAATCGAACGGTTTAACCGGAGGATGGTGTCGTCGGTTTCGCGGCGGAACACGCGGAGTTCGCCCGCCATTTCGTTGAATGCGCGAGCGAGGTCGCCGAGCTCATCGTTCGAGAGGACGGGGATGTTCTGCTCGAAGTTTCTCGATTTCACGGCCTCGATCGACCGACGGAGTTCCTCGATGGGACCGATCAGCGCGTGACCAAGCTTGATGTAGGTGTAGGCGAAAACGGCGAGCGCGACCGCCATCGCACCGATCAGAAACCAGATCGTATCGGTGACGAGGCGGCCCGTGCGTTCCTGCGCGCGCATCATGGCCTGCTCGTTCATCTCGAGGATGGTTTCGGTCAGATTGGTTAATCGCAGATTCCGCTGGAGGAGGTCTTCGCGGAATGCGCGGAAGGCTTCCTCGTCCTTTGGATCGAGGGAAAGACCGTTTCGGAAGGCCTCGAGGTAACCATGCACCTGGATGCCGAGTTGTTCCGCGAGCTTTGCCTCCTCCGGACTTTTGGCAAGAAGACGGAGAGCCGCTAGAGCGCGTTCTAGCGGCGGCTCAAACCGGGTTACCAGAGGTTCTTCGCCCTGCTGGAAAAAACTGATTTCGGCCTCGCGAAAGTAGTGGGCATTGAGCCGGAGGATCGAAATCCGGATGCCGTGAGCCTCACGGATGCTCTCGTAGTTCTCGGTGAGAATGGAATCGATGCTCTTCTGGAGGCGCGAAAGCAACCAGATGGAATATCCCCCCGCGGCAAGCAGCAGGACAATGATGGAGATCAGACCGATGAGGATGCGCCATCTAAGCATTGGCCTCCTTTTCCCACTTCTTGCGCTTGCGGTAGAGCGTGGCGGGATCAATGCCGAGAATGCGGGCGGCGGACTCCTGATTCTCCGCCACGTCGAGCACGCGCTGGATGTGTTCGCGCTCGAGTTGCTCAAGGGAAACCATCGCGCCGATCCGGGGGGCGGGGCGCTCCGGGGCGGAATGGTGCGGATCAAGCAGGTCGGCCGCGGTGATCCGGGTTCCCTGGCAAAGAATCACGGCGCGTTCGACGGCATTTCGCAACTCCCGGAGATTTCCGGGCCACGGATGGGAGAGCAGATACTCCCGCGCGCCCGCGTCGAAGCCATCCAGCTTCCGACCGGATTGGGTGGAAAAATGGGTCAGGAAACGCTCGGCGAGCTGGCAGATCTCGGACGGACGTTCGCGCAACGGCGGCATGGTCGCCGAGATGACGTTGAGTCGGTAAAACAGATCCTCGCGAAACGTGCCCGCGGACACGCACGCCGCCAGATCGCGGTTTGTGGCGGCAATCACGCGCACGTCGGCGGTATGCGTCTTGTTCTCGCCAACACGCTCGTATTCCCGATCCTGCAGGAGCCGCAGGAGCTTGGGCTGAATTTCGAGCGGGAGTTCGCCGATTTCGTCGAGGAACAGGGTGCCGCCCCGCGCGGTGGCGACCTTGCCCCAGGTATCGCGCACCGCGCCGGTGAACGCTCCCTTTACGTGGCCGAACAGTTCGCTCTCCAGCAACTCGCGGGAAAGGCTGGGGCAACTCACCGTGACGAACGGGCCGTCCGCTACCAGACTGCGCTCGTGAATGGCACGGGCCACCACGCTCTTTCCGGTTCCGCTTTCGCCAAGAATGAGGATTGATGCGGGGGATTTCGCCGCGCGAAAGAGCGTTTCGTAAACGCGGGCGGCTCGCGGGTCGGCGGACTCGAAGGTGGCTTCCGGAGTCGCGGAAGCCACTTCCTTTTCCAAAACCGCCAGCCGCCGAATCATTGACGCGGACTTTCGCACACGGTTGACCGCATGCCGCAGATGCTCGGGGGTGAAGGGTTTCGGCAGGTAATCGAAAGCTCCGGCATGCATCGCACTCACGGCCGTTTCGACCGAAGCGTATGCGGTGAAAACGATCACCGGCAGCCCCGGGGAAACCTGGTGGATTTCCTTCAACGTTTCCAGGCCATCCTCGTCGCCGAGGCGCAGGTCGAGAAAGACGAGATCATAAACGTCTTCGCGCAGTTTCAGAAGTGCTACGCGACCGCTGTCCGCGGTATCGGGATCATGACCTTCGGCCCGGATCGCCAGCGACGTTGCGTTGCGAATGGATTTTTCGTCGTCGACGATAAGGATCTTCATTCAAAGAAAAGCGCGAAAGGACTGGGGCCGCAGAGTGATGGCGCTGAACATACGGAAATTCGTGGCAATGAGCCATCAGGGGAAGTCCGGATTCTAGCCCCGGCACGCAAAGACCAGATATTTTCTGTTTAAACGCGCGGAGCGTGTTTCACACCACGCGCAGCGGTGGAACTTGAGGGGGAGTGACTTCAGGGGGCGGGCCGTGGGGATGTGAATAAATCGGAGGTCGAGACGGCACAGCGTGACCTTCGGAAAGTTTTTCAAAAGTTATTCACAGCATCGTAAACGCCTCCATTCCAACCAACAAACAATAACTTAATACAATATACGTCATGTGTAGTGATGAGGTGGATGGATGGATGATGAGATGATCTCCTTTGCCGAAACTACTTCCAAATCCGCCTCAACGAGTTTTCCGGCCGCCAACCTCTGCCAGGCTCTGACTCTCTTTTTCTGCGGACCTTCTTTCGGCCCCTTTGACGCTCGCTCGGGCTTTTGAGACTCTTACATTCGGGGCACTTGCCTTTTCCGTTTCAGGCGCAATACGGCGTAACAACTTTTCGCGCGCCTGGACGTTCAACCGAGATATTTAACGCCTGCTTCAACTTTGGCACAAAGCGCTGAATCGCGAGGTCCTCAATGGCATTGCAGATGGTCATGCGTTGACGCCATTCCGTTTCCGGAATCACACGGCCACCGGTGAGCTTTTCGTAGGCTTCGCGCCGCGGAACCTTGTGACGCCAAAACCAGGATTCCGTTCGCCACCAGTAATGGTTGATCTGAGCCTGTTCGATGGCGATTTCACCCGCCCGATAAGGCTGTCCATCTGCGTTTACGGCCGTCAATCCATCGTAAAGAACGGGTTCGTGAACCTTGAGCCGCCTCACCTTGTCCGGCTGGACAATAGCCTTCCCCAGGCGGTTCTCCTCGTAATCCGGCAGGGCTTTGCGGGTTAGCACCTCCACGCTGCAAGTTCCTGCTGGAAGATCAGTGACGATCGAGGTTCCGAAGATTTGCCAGTTGACGATGACTGCGGGGTGAGACTCCAGTTTTTGCAAATATTCCGGCAACGAATCGGCGTGCTTTGGCACGAGAAACTCGTCCACGTCCAGGGACGCCAGCCAGTGAAATCTGCCCCGGGAGCGTTCCAGCGCGTGATTGATCGCCTTGATTTGCCACCGGTTGAAGGGATCTGGAAAACTGAGATCAAACAGCTCCACAGTTCCGTTCCGGCAGTATGGTTGCAAAACGCGCCGGGCGGCATCCGTGCTGCGGTTATTATAGAGAAAGAATCGCTCCACTCCGAGGACACGGTGATATTCGATCCATTCCGGTAGCCACTCTGCCTCGTCCCGAAAGATCGCGCAGATCGCAAGATATCCCGCGGCACGAGGTCTCCAGATCGTTTGGCTGCCGAGCCATAGATCCGCTGCGGCATTCATCCCCGCTCCCACTCCCTTGGGTCGAAAGCTCATCAAAAAGAAACAGTCGATAATGTTTTCACGTCTTTCTCATAAAAAGACCGTAAAAACATTTCTTCATCAGTAGATAATAAATCTTCATTTCCCTTGGAAGGACCGCGATTTACCACGGGAAGAGTGGCCGAAACGCCAAGATGTCGAGTGATCGCCTGAAAGGATGCCTCGAATTGCTCAAAGCGGCCAATGAAGTCCATGCGGGGGTTTCCTTCAGAGTCGCATATAAAGTCGGCCTGCGGACGGAAATGCACGAACCGCCGAATAACTTCCTGCTCGTGAAACGCGTCAACGAACGTATGAATGTTCTCGAAGGCCGCGGCAAACTGGTTCCGAAACCGGTAATCCATCTCTGTAATGCCTCCCGCTTTAAGGAAATGGTAAGCAGACAGAAAGCGGTCGATGGGTTCCCGCATCACGCAAAACTTCCAGTAGCGCCTCAAGGAAGCGGGATCCTGGCGCGCACACTTCACGTAAAGGCGATGGTTGACGTGAAATCCGCCGAAGAGGGCTTCGCAGATGGCCAGTCCTCCCGTCTTGGGAAGATGGAAGAAGATGCACTTCAGTTCCCTCTCCCGTGCGCAAAGGAAATCGGCTTCAGGCGGTCGCCCCGCAAATTGCAGCACCCGATTCCGCGTGGGAATGGAAAGATAAAGCATGGGGTGTCGCATGAAAACGGCCGCAGGAAAGTGTTGCTGACCAAATCCAACAAGGGATTCCGCATCTTACAAGAATTCGTTACGGCCGGGATTTTTCTGAAGAACTGCATCCCTCCAGAAGTCGAGAGTCACTTAGGTCTAACATCACCGCTGCGGATGACGAAATTGACGCCGGGCAAGGGGCGCTTGTGATGGAGGGAGGGTTGTTTTTATTGGGTCTTTCCTAGATTAGAGGAGAAGAGCTGAGGTTTTTGATGAGTAAGGAAAAG